>CAYXBD010000029.1:0-6614 GCA_964463275.1 uncultured Alphaproteobacteria bacterium
CAAAAAATTATGGTATGACTGCGACATTTATGCCTAAACCTTTATGGAATGATAATGGAACTGGTATGCACTGTCATTCTAGTATTTGGAGGAGTGGCAAACCACTTTTTGCTGGCGACAAAGCTCTTGGTTTAAGCGATATGGCGCTTCATTATATTGGTGGTATTTTAAAACACGGACCTGCAATACTTGCATTTACTAATCCTACCACTAATTCATTCAAAAGATTGGTTCCTGGTTTTGAGGCTCCGGTTAATTTGGTTTACTCAGCTAGAAATAGATCTGCGGCAGTTAGAATACCAATGTATTCTCAAAGTCCGAAAGCTAAAAGAGTTGAATTTAGATGTCCAGATCCATCTGGAAATCCTTATTTAGCTTTTGCAGCAATATTAATGGCAGGTTTAGACGGGGTTAAAAATAAAATTGATCCTGGAAAACCAACTGAGGGCGACTTGTTTAGTATGACTGAAAGACAATTATCAAGAATTAAAACTGTGCCAGGATCTTTAGAAGGAGTTTTAGATGCTCTTGAAAAAGATCATAAATTCTTGTTAGAAGGAGATGTTTTTACTAAAGAAGTAATAGATACTTGGATTGCATATAAAAGAGAGAATGAAGTGGATGAAATAAATCAAAGACCTCACCCGCATGAGTTTTTTTTATATTACGATATTTAAATTATTTTATAAGTTGTGAGATGGTTTTAAATTCAGGATGGTCAGATGTTCTTAACCATTCAAACAAAACCATTTCGCAACTTACTATTTGAATATTAGGATGCTTATCTAATCTACCAAGTGCTGTTAAATAATCTTTTTCATTTCTTGAAGCAATAGCGTCTTGGACAACATAAACTTTTTTATCTTTTGCTAAATTAATTGCAGTTTGTAAAACACAAACATGAGCCTCTATTCCACAAATAATTAGATGTTGAAGCCCAATATTTTTTGGAATTGAAAATTCTGTTTTTTCTAAATGATAATATTTATTATCTAAGTTCTCTTTTATTTTTTTTATAGTTTTACCTAAGCCCTTAGGATATTGTTCTGAACAATAAGTTGCTATACATAAAGCTTTTGCGGCTTTTTGTAATTTAATTATGTTATCAATAAAAGTATGAGGTTTAGGCATCACAGAAACTAATTTTTCTTGTACATCAATAATTACTAAAGTTGATTTACTTTTTTCTATTAGCATTAGATTATTCTACTAAAAGAAAATATAAAAATTAACTTGCTTGTTTTTCTTTTTTTTGTTCTTCGATTATTAATCTACAATGAAATGCACAATATTCACGGCCCGGTTGGGCTGTCATACTGCAAGTTGAATGTGAACATATTTTAGGCTGGTATAATTCTTCGACGTTATTACTTTCTTCATAAATTATTTCTTCATTATCCTCTAATCTACTTGGATGTTTTGGCAATCCTAATCTATTTGCTTTTCCAATAACTGCGTTTCTTGTAGTTCTTAATTGAAGAGCTATTATTCGAGCTGGCTCGCCTCTATTCCAAAGTCTTTTTAAAACATCTATCTGTTCTTTAGACCACATATTTATACTACATATTGAATATAAATCATATTAACATACCATATGATTTAATCAAGTATTTATTGTATACTATATATAGTATATATATTTATCTTAAAGATTTAGCAACTGAAGTCATAGATTTAAGAGCTTTTTTTACTTCTGGCCACCCTCTTGTTTTTAAACCGCAATCAGGGTTTACCCAAATTTTTTCTTTATTTAAATATTTTTGAGCTTTTTCTAACAAAACCTTTATTTCAGAAAAAGTTGGCACTCTTGGAGAATGAATGTCATAAACGCCAGGTCCTATTGAATTAGGATATTTGTAGTTTTTAAAAGAGTCTAATAGTTCCATATTAGATCTTGAAGTTTCAATTGATATAACATCAGCATCTAATTTTTCAATTGAATCTAAAATATCATCAAATTCACAATAACACATATGAGTATGTATTTGTGTCTCATCCTTGACAGAAGATGATGCAATTTTAAATGAATCTATTGCCCATTTTAAATAAGAATTCCATTCATTCTTTCTTAACGGCAAACCCTCTCTTAGAGCTGGTTCGTCTATTTGTATAATTTTTAATCCGTTTTTTTCTAAATCTAAAACTTCATCTAAAAGAGCTAATGCTATTTGTTTGGATGTGATTTCCCTTGGTTGGTCATCTCTAACAAATGACCATTGAAGAATAGTAACTGGCCCTGTTAGCATGCCTTTTACAATTTTATTTGTTAATGATTGTGCGTATTTAGACCAAAAGATAGTCATTGGCCTTGTTCTACTTATGTCACCAAAAATAATTGGTGGTTTAACGCATCTAGATCCATAACTTTGAACCCAGCCAAATTTTGTGAAAATAAATCCTTTAAGTTGTTCTCCAAAATATTCTACCATGTCGTTTCTTTCAAATTCACCATGAACAATAACATCCATTCCGATGCTTTCTTGGAATTTGATTGTTTTTTTTGTCTCATTTTTTAAAAAATTTTCGTATTTTTTTGCGTTTATTTCTTTTCTTTTAAACTTTAATCTATATTTTCTTACTTCCGAAGTTTGAGGAAATGAACCTATTGTTGTTGTGGGAAATAAAGGTAGATTAAGTTCGCTTTGTACCATTTTTCTTAAAAAATAGTTATTTTTTCTTCTTAAAATTTTTTGAGAAATGGACTTTATTCTTTTTTTTACAATTTTGTCATGTATAAGTTTTGAGGTTTTTCTATTTTTTACCGAAATTTTATTATTCATTAAAAATTTACTATTATGTAATAAATTAGAATTAAAATATCTTTGTAAAAAAACTATCTCTATTAATTTTTGATTAGCAAAAGAAAGCCAATCTTTTATCTTCTTATCAATATTTTCTTCTTTATTTAAATCTACCGGGCTATGTAAAAGAGAGCAAGATGATGAAACAATTAGTTTATCGTTGTTTATTTTTCTTTTTATTTTTTTTAATGTATCAATAGATTTAGACAAATTATTTTTCCAAATATTTCTTCCATTAATTAAACCTGCTGAAAAGAATTTATTTTTTGGAAAATTTTGAATAATTTTATTTAGATCCTTATTTTCTGTATTTACTAAATCAAAATGAATTCCATCTACCTTAATTTTCTTTAAGAGGCTATAATTTGGATAAGCAGATGAAAAATATGAAGTTAATAAAATTTTTGGAGAATCTTTACTTAAAACTTTATATGTTGAAATAAATTTTTTCTTTATATTATTTTCTATATCTAATGATAATATTGGTTCATCAACTTGAATCCATTCAGCTCCAAATTTTTTAAGTAATTTAAAAATTTCCTTATAAACAGGAATTAATTTGCTTAATAAACTTAATCTATCAAATTTTTTAGAAGTAGATTTTCCTAAAAATAAAAAAGACAACGGTCCTAAAATTACAGGTCTGGTTTTAATACCAAAATTCTTTGCTTCTAAAAACTCGTCTATAACTTTAGAAAAAGCTAATTTAAATTTTTGGTTCGGTTTAAATTCAGGAACTATGTAATGATAGTTTGTATCGAACCATTTAGTCATTTCCATAGCTTTAATATCTATTCGTCCTTTTTGATAACCTCTTGCCATTGCAAAATAGAGTTCTAGTATATTTTTTTTATTCTTTAATTTTTTGAATCTATCTGGTACCACATCAACAGTTAAGCACATGTCAAGTACATGATCATATAATGAAAAATCATTTGAAGGTATAAAATGCAGACCTGCTTTCTTTTGTTTTATCCAATTATCTTTTTTTATATTTGATATTTTTTCAAACAAATTAGTTTTATTTATTTTTTTTTTCCAGAAAGATTCAAGAAGCCATTTTAATTCTCTATTAGAGCCAATTCTTGGATAACCTAAATTTGAGCTTAGTACCATAAAAAATATTTTATAACAAATATATAGTGCCTAGACCTAAAAATGTAAAAAAACCAAATATATCAGTTATCGTTGTTAATACAACAGTGGATGCTATTGCAGGGTCAATACCCGTTTTATCTAAAATTAAAGGAATTAAAATACCTGATAAACATGCAATAATTAAATTAAGTATCATTGCAGCAGCAATAACAAAACCTAATAAAGGTATTCCAAACCAATAAGATGCAATTGTTCCAATTATTGCGGCAAATACTAATCCATTAATTGCTCCTACTGTAAATTCTTTTCCTATAACACGTAAAGCATTTGCTCTTGTTATCTCTCTTAAAGCTAAGGCTCTAACAGCTACTGTTAAAGTTTGAGTTCCAGCATTTCCACCCATTGATGCGACTATAGGCATTAATATAGCAAGTGCTACAACTTGTTTTAAAGATGTTTCAAAAATACCAATTACAAATGATGCTGCTATTGCTGTAAATAAATTTATAAGTAACCAACCAAATCTAGATTTTATTGTTTGAAGAACTGCTGTATAAGTATCACCAGATTGAACTCCACTTAATCTTAGCAAATCCTCTTCTGCTTCTTCTTCAATAATATCGATGATATCATCGTGGTTTATTTGTCCAACAATTTTACCTGATTTATCTGTAACTGGAGCTGATATCAAATTATTTTGTTTAAATCCAAGTGCAATTTCTTCTTGATCGGTATCTATTGGAATAGTTTTAAATTGTGTATTCATAATATCTTTTACTATCGTGCTACTGCTTGATCTTACTATTGTATTTAAATTTAAAGTCCCAATTGGTTTTCTTTTACTATCTAGAATATAAACTTCATATATATCATCAGGTAGTAATTCCTTTTTTTGACGTAAAAATTTTAATGTTTTTCCTATCGTCCATGAGGCAGAAACAGAAACTACATTAGTAGACATGATACGACCAGCTGTATCTTCTGGAAACTTTAATCCTTTTTTTACAAGTTCTCTTTGACTTTTTTTTGGAAGTAATTTTAAATACTGTCCACTTTTTTCTTCATCTAACTCTTCTAAAATAACAATTAAATCATCTGTATCTAACTTCGAAACAACATCTAGAAAAGTATGTTCACCAACAACTGAAATTATCTCGTTTCTTATATCCTTATCTAATTCTAAAATTATTTCAGGTTCAATAGAAGAGCCTAGAAAAAATATTAATTTTTTTCTATCGCCTGAATCTAATTGCTCAATAATATTGGCAATTTCACCAAAACTTAAATCGGATAATAGACTTTGAGTTTTATCAATTAAACCTAAGTTTATTGAATCCATTAAAGCATTGATGAATTTTGGAGGAACTGGTGCAATTTCTTTTTTTAATTTTTCGTAATCAGTCCTTTTGTTAAATATTTTTTTTAAAGATTTTAGCATTTTTAAATATATAAGAAATTATTCATAAATATTGCTTTTAAATTGTTGTTTTTCAATGAAAAAATTTGGTGCGGCCGAGAAGACTTGAACTTCCACAGGATTACTCCCACAGCGCCCTCAACGCTGCGCGTCTACCAATTCCGCCACGGCCGCATTTTTTATAAAAAAAAAATAACGTAATTTTAAAATTGTTTAGAAGATAAAGATAAATTTATATGGTTTCAAGAATTTTTATCCCTTTTACATTATTTTTAACTTCGCTAAATTTATCTACATAATTTACTATTACATCATCAACTTCAGCTAATGGTGGGCCTTCTTTACATTTTTTTATCATTTCATTTACATTTTTTTCTATACCTAATATTTCAGCTTCAACTCTATTACTAGTTCTATTTCTAACCCAACCTTTTAATTCTTTTTTCTCGCCTTCATTCTGAAACCACCAGCGGTATGATACTCCTTGAACTATACCGGTAATATAAATGTGTGCAATTTTTATAGAATTATTATTCATCAAATTCTATTAATATTTGATCTACTTCTACAGCATCATTTTCTTTTATATTTATTTTTTTTATTTTTGTATCTTTAGTAGCTGTTATTAAGTTTTCCATTTTCATTGCCTCAAGTATTAATAAATTTTCTCCTGACTTTATTTTTTGCCCATCTTTAACATTTACAGAAACAATTTTTCCAGGCATAGGTGCTAATAAATATTTTGAAAGATCTTTAGATTCCTCTTCAAGCATATATTTCTCAAACTTTGCTGTAGTTTTATCATAAAAATTAAAATTAACTGAATAATCTAAATATGTTATAGATAAATAATTTCTAAACTTCTCAAATTGAAATAAATATTTTTTTTTATTTATATAAACTTCAGTCAAACCTTCGGTTCCTTTCCATAAACTTTTTATTTTAAATAATGAATTTTTATAGTTAATTTTAATTAAATCTTTTTCACCCTCTTTAATTTGAATGGAAAATTTTTTTTTATTTAATGCTAAAACATAAGATTCCTTTTTTTCATTAAGAATGTTTCGATTTTCTTTTTGTAATAATTTATATCCAATATATGAAGCAATAGGAATAAATGTCTCTTTTAATAATTCATTTGATGGAACTGGATAATTATATCCATCTTTATATTCTTCATCTAGAAGTCCAGTATGGATATCGCCTTTAAAAAATTTTTCTGATTTAAAGATAGAAATTAAAAATTTAATATTATTATTAAAACCTCTTAAATAATAAGAATTTAAAGATTTAATAAT
>CAYXBD010000030.1:0-6607 GCA_964463275.1 uncultured Alphaproteobacteria bacterium
TCATGTTTTCCGAATTTAAATCTAAATTATAAAAGATTTTTTTTCTCAAAAGTTTTGTTAAAAATCCGTCAGCTGAAAACTCTTCTAAATTTAAATTTACTTTCCCTTCATAAAAATCTTCTTTTAAGCTTGTTGAGAATTTATCAATAATTATTTCTTTATCACTAAGATCTAAATTCCCTTCTAAATCAATGGAATTAATTGTTAGTGGTTTTGAAAAAACTGAAGGTAAAAATATTTTGCCTTCAAACATTTCTATTTTATTAGTAACTAACTTTCTCTTTGTAATTAATGGCAAAAAATTTATGTAGACTTTTAAATTTTTAAACTCTGAAATCTTTTTTTCGTCAATAGAAAAAATATTAAAATCTTCTCCATCAACAATAATTCTCATTTCTTCTTTATCGAAATTTATTGTGGGTTTTTTGATTGATGTATAAAATTTTTCTGATTTAAATCTGTCATTTATAAATTTTTCTAGATATTGACTAGAAAATTCACCTTTATTTACAATCCATGCTAAATAAATTAATACAGATATTATCAATAAAATTATTAATGAGATAAATGTTTTAAATATTTCTTTCATTTTTGTTAATCCTTCTTAAACAAAGCTGCTTCTAAAAAAACATCAATATTTCCATCTAAAACAGAATTACAGTTCGATACTTCTGTATTATTTCTAAGATCTTTAACCATTTTATATGGATGCATAACATAAGATCTGATTTGTCTTCCCCAGCCTATTTCAGATTTATTTTCATTTTTTAATTCTTGCTCTGACTCTTTCTTTTGTAATTCTATTTCATAAATTCTAGCTCTTAACATT
Organism: uncultured Alphaproteobacteria bacterium; assembly: GCA_964463275.1. Taxonomy (GTDB): domain Bacteria; phylum Pseudomonadota; class Alphaproteobacteria; genus CAYOOR01. The sequence goes on from CAYXBD010000030.1 coordinate 830, forward strand.
GATAGAGCGGTTGATTTATTTTTGTGTTGAGATCTACTATTTTGACATTGTACAACAATTTTTGTAGGTAAGTGGGTAACTCTTACTGCGCTATCAGTTTTATTAACATGTTGTCCGCCTGCTCCTGATGCTCTATAAGTATCAATTCTTATATCTTTTTCATTTATGTTTATTTCGATTTTTTCATCTACTACTGGATAAACCCAAACTGAAGCAAAGCTTGTATGTCTTCTTGAATTAGAATCAAATGGTGATATTCTGACCAAACGATGAATACCAGATTCCTTTTTCAACCAACCGTAAGCATAATCTCCTTTTATTTTTATTGTTAAAGATTTTATCCCTGCTTCTTCTCCAGAATTTTCTTCTAAAATATCAAAATTAAATTTTTTTTTTTCGCACCATCTAGTATACATACGTACCATCATTTCTGCCCAATCTTGTGCCTCAACTCCTCCTGCTCCTGAATGAACTTCTAAAAAACAATCGTTTGTATCGGCTTCTCCTGATAAAAAATTTTCAAACTCCTTTTTTCTAACTTTCTTGATTAATTCGTTAGTCTTTTTATTTATTTCAATTAATAACTTTTCATCATCTTCATTAGTAACTTTGGTTAACTCATTTAATTCATCAAATTCATTTTCCAAACTAAGAAATGAATTTAATTTTTTTTCTAAAATATTTTTTTCTTTGATTGTCGATTGAGCTTTTTCTTGATCATTCCAAAAATTTTCTTTTTGGATCATAGTATCAAGAGATTTAATTTTTTTTGAAATGTTATCTAAATCAAAGCCCCCTCCTTAGTGTTTTAACTGAAACCTCGATTTTTAACAAATTATTAATTATATCTTTCTTCATTAATACAATCCTCCTAAGCCTTGAATATCTTTTTTAAATTTACCAAAAGATTTTTGATTATTATAATCTTTTATTTGAGAATTTGGTGCAAAAGCTTCTAAAATGACATTTTTATCGTTTTTCTTTGCTAGATTTCCAGTTTCTAAATTTATTTTAACTAATCGTGCTTTTGAAGGAATCCTAAACGGCGTCCCTTTTTCATTCTCTAGTGCTAGGTACATAAAATCTCTAAAAATTGGAGAAGCAACACTCGCGCCTGTTTCTCTTACTCCTAAAGATTTTGGAGTATCAAAACCAACATAAACACCGGTAACTAAATCTGGGGAAAATCCAATAAACCATGTGTCGTTACTTTCGTTTGTCGTACCAGTTTTACCAGCAAGTGGTTTTTTTATAACCGAAACTTTTTTACCAGTTCCTCTTAAAACTGCACCTTCCAACATCGAAACAACTTGATATGCATGTACAGGATTAATAATTTGGTCTTGGCTATTAACAATTTTAGGTTCTAGAGAAATATCTAATTCTTTGATTTTGCAATTTATACATAATCTATTATCGTGTTTTTCAATCGTTTCCCCATTTCTATTTTGTATTCTATCAATTAAAGATGGAGATATTTTTTTTCCTCCATTAACCAAAGTTGCATATGCAACAGTTAGTTTCTCAAGCGTTGTTTCTCCAGCACCTAAAGCCATTGATAATACCGGGTCAATATCTTCGACTATATTAAGCCTTTTTGCAGTATCAACTATGGATTCGATTCCAATTGTTTGGGCTAAACGTATAGTCATTAAATTACGAGATTTCTCCAAACCTAATCTCATTGTACTTAAACCGTAAAACTTATTAGAGTAATTCGTTGGACTCCATTTTCCTAAATCAGCCCCTTGATCAATTACAAAAGGTGCATCTAAAATTTTTGAATTTGGAGCCAATCCTTTTTCAAGTGCAGTCAAGTACACAAACGGTTTAAAAGCAGAACCAGGTTGTCTATACGCTTGTGTTGCTCTGTTAAATTCGCTTTTATTAAAACTAATCCCGCCAGATATTGCAAAAATTCTTCCTGTGTGTGGATCAAGAGCTACTAACGCACCATTAATATCAGGAAATTGTCTAAGATTATAAAGAGGTAAAAGACCATATTCTACAGAATCTTCTTTTTCATTTTTTTCTTCTACATAAACAATGTCGCCATTTGCTAATACATCTTTTGGATATTTGATTGGTGGACCTAAATACTGATTTCTCCTCCATTGTCTTGCCCATTTTAAATCTTTTAAATTTATTCTTCCATAAGTATTGTCTTCAAAAAAAATATTTGCTCCTGAATTATCAATATGAATAACGACAGACGATTTCCAGTTTGGAAACGCTTCGGGAATAGGAATATTTGACAAATCCTTTTTTAAGTTTGTGTCATTGATATCTACGTTAGCTAAAGGGCCTCTCCAACCATGTCTTCTATCATAATTAATTAAGCCATATTTCAATGTATTATCAGCAATTTTTTGTAATCTAGGATCTAACGATGTTTTTACAGTAAGACCGCCTTTATATAGTTTGTCTTCTCCATATTTATCTATTAATTTTTTCCTGACATCTTCTAAAAAATATTGAGCCTCTACAGGTTTCAATTCTTTCCTTTCAATTGTTATTAATTCGGTATTGGTTGCTATTAAAGCTTGTTGTTCAGTAATAATTCTTTCTTGAAGCAATCTTTTTATTACCCAATTTCTTCTTGCAATTGCAGATTTCTTTTTTCTAATTGGATGATAATTATTTGGTGCCTTAGGTAAAGCAGCAAGAAACGCAGCTTCGGAAATATTTAATTCATTTAAAGATTTATTAAAATAATTTAAACTTGCCGCTGCAACACCATAAGATCTAAAACCAAGATAAATTTGATTTAAATATAGTTCTAGTATTCTATCTTTATCCAGAATCTGCTCTATTCTTAATGCTAACAAAATTTCTTTAATTTTTCTTTTATATGATACTTCGCGTGATAAAAAAAAATTTTTTGCTACTTGTTGGGTAATAGTTGAAGCTCCTTCTGGTCTGCCTCCAATATTATTAAGATTTCTTTTTGCTGCTCTTATAATACCTGTAAAATCAATACCTATGTGATTATAAAAATTCTTATCTTCAGCTACTAAAATTGAATTTATAACTATTTTAGGAACAGATTCTATTGGAACAAAAGACCTTTGTTCTGCAGCATATTCTGAAATAAGCCTTCCGTTTGATGCATAAACTCTTGTAACCATCGGAGGTTCATAATTTATTAATTGTTCATGATCAGGTAAATCTAAAACAAAATGCCAAATTACAAATAATAGAAAAATAAAGAGAGCAAACAATGAAATGAATGCTGATGTAAATATGGTTATTAATTTTTTAACAGATTTCATCATTTTTTATTTTTAAAAAATTAATTAATTTTTTTTCTTATTTATTTTTACTAAAAATGATATTATATCATTATATTAAGTGTGTTAGTTTAAAAAACGAATATAAATATAATTTATTCATGAAAAATTTACATTTAACATATTTTAAATTATTAATGAGAAAAAAATTGAATTTATTTCTAAGTAATTTGACTAAGATTTTAAAATTTCAAAGAATTTTTTATAGGATTTTATCAGTATGGACAAAAGAATTATTGTTGATTCTTCGTTTGGCGAAGAAACTAGAGTTGCGTTTATTAATGGAACAGAAATTGAACATTTTGAAGTTGACACAACTTCAAATAAGAAACAATTAAAAGGAAACGTATATTTAGCTAAAATAAGTAGGGTTGAACCGTCTCTTCAAGCAGCCTTCGTTAATTATGGAGGAAACAAGCAAGGATTTCTTCCTTTCAGTGAAATTAGTAAAGACTATTACAAAATACCTGAGTCAGATAAAAAAAAAAGCAATGATGATTTTGTTGTAAAAGACTATTACAAAGATAATGAAGAAAATAAAATAAAGAAATTCAAAAAGAAACCAATCTTCAAACAATACAGAATTCAAGAAGTAATAAAAAAAAATCAAATAATGTTAATTCAAGTTGTCAAAGATGAAAGAGGAAATAAAGGAGCTGCATTAACAACTTTTATAAGTATTGCAGGTAAATATTGTGTTTTAATGCCTAATAAGCCATTAGGAACAAAAATTTCAAAAAAAATAAGTGATTTTAAAGAAAGAAAAAAATTAACAGAAATTGCAAATAAATGTAATTTGCCGAAAGAAATGGGTCTAATAGTTAGAACTGCTAGCAGAGACTGTAATGAAAGTAATTTAAAAAAAGATTTTGATTATGTTATAGGTATCTGGACGTCGATAAAAGAAAAAACTGTAAATTCATTAGCTCCGACATTAATAAATGAAGATTCTAATATTGTTAACAAATTTATAAGAGATAGTTTTATTGAAGAATATAAAGAAATTGTCATAGAAGGAAAAAAAACATATGAACATGCAAAAAAATATATGAAAACTTTATTACCTGAACAAGAAAAAAAAGTAAAAGAATTTAAAAATACAAAAATGCCAATTATGGAATATTTTGATTTAGAAAATAAAATAGACTCAATTTATGATACAAAAGTCAGACTTAAATCAGGAGGATATATAATAATTAATTCTACTGAAGCATTAACAGCAATTGACATAAATTCAGGTCAATCAACAAAAGAAAGAAATGTTGAGGAAACAGCTTTAAAAACAAATATAGAAGCAGTTGATGAAATTTGCAAACAAATAAGAATAAGAAATATAGCAGGGCTTATTGTTGTTGATTTTATAGATATGGAATTCGTAAGAAACAAAATTATTATTGAAAGAAGATTGAAGGTAGCAATGAATTATGATAGAGCAAAATGTCAAATATCAAGAATAAGTAAGTTTGGTTTGCTAGAATTATCACGACAAAGAATTGGTCCTAGTTTAGAAGAAACAACTATGGAAAATGGTATAATTTCTGGCATAAGATGCACTATAAGATCGACCACATCTTCTGTTGCTAGAATATTAAGAAAATTAAAATACTTAAAGTTTGAAAAAAAAATAAAGGAAATAAATATTCATTTATATGAAACGTTGTATGAATATATGATAAAAAATAATAAGAAACTTATAAAAGATATTGAAGAAAAATTAAGAACAACTATTCATTTAAATAAAGACAATAGTATTGCTCCTCCTTTTTTTATTTTAAAAACGGTTGAATTGATTAAGAAAAAAAAGAAATTAACAATTGTATATGACGATGTACCAAAATTAGTAAATGAAGAAGAAATAAAAGATAATAGAAAAGAAAAAAAATTTACAAAAAAAAATATAAAAAAAATAGAAAAGAAAAGCGCTACAAAAGAAAAAGAGAATTTTAATGAAATAAGTTCGTTGATTAAATAAATAATATTAAATTTTCATTTTTTTTCTAATTTTAGTTGCAGATATCTCTTCTATTTCTTTAGACAAAGAAATTTGCTCTATTTCGTATCCGACTCCTCTTCCGTAACAAATATTTGTAATATTTGGTACTTTAATAACTTCAAATTTTCCTTCATATTCCGTTAGATTGCTTTCAATATTCTTTTTTACGGTATCAAAATCAAAAGGATTTGAATCATCCGTTCCACTTGTGTCTCTTATCATTATAATAACTTGCCCTGTTCTTTTTAAAATTTCTTTAAACAAAGTTTTATGTCCATCATGAAAAGGTTGGAATCTACCTAACATTTGCGCAGTGGGTTTTTTCCAGTTAATAGTCATTATTAATTATCCTTTCTTTTATATAATTAGCCCAATATTTAGCATTTTTTGTTGTAATTCTAAAATGAAATTTTTTGGGCTTTTGAAAAATTTTATTTGTATTTTCAAATCTACCTTTTTTTTCTGTATCCATCCAAATAATAATATCAGGATTTA
>CAYXBD010000031.1:0-6602 GCA_964463275.1 uncultured Alphaproteobacteria bacterium
TTACCAGACACAGGGCTATAATAAGAAGCGTATCTGGAGTTTACAGTTCTGCATTTGAAGGAAAAAAAGGTTTGAAAAATATTAAGTCTCAAATAAAAAAATTTGTATCAAAATTTGGTAGAAGGCCAAGAATGTTAGTTGTTAAATTAGGTCAGGACGGGCACGATAGAGGTGCAAAAATTATAGCTACTTCTTTTGCGGATATAGGTTTTGATGTTGATATAGGTCCATTATTTCAAACACCCGGTGAAGCAACTAAACAAGCATTAGAAAATGATGTTCATGTCATTGGTGTGTCAAGCCAGGCAGCTGGACATAAAACATTAGTCCCAGAATTATTAAAAAGTTTAAAAAAAAAAGGCAACAAAGATATTCTTGTTGTATGTGGCGGCGTTATTCCTCCACAAGATTACAAATTTTTAAAAGATAAAGGAGTTGCTGCAATTTATGGCCCAGGAACAAATATTCCAAAAGCAGCAGATGATATAATTCAATTAATAGAGAAAAAAAAATATTGTAGCTAATAACTTTTTTTAGTCTTTTTTTTTAACAATTTATAAAATGGTTGATAATTTATATAAAAAAATATTGTTATCAGATAGATTGGCTCTTTCAAAAGCAATTACACTAATAGAGTCAACAAAATTAAATGATAGAAATAAATCAGAAAAATTAATAAAAAAGTTATATAAAAAATCTGGCAAATCACTAAGAATTGGAATTTCAGGATCTCCAGGGGTAGGAAAGTCTACTTTTATTGAAACGTTAGGAATGTTTCTAACTAATAAAAATTATAAAGTAGCAGTTTTAGCTGTAGATCCGTCATCTAAAAGAAGCGGAGGTTCTATTTTAGGAGATAAAACAAGAATGTCAGAATTATCAACTAGGAAAAATGCATTTATCAGACCTTCACCTAGCGGGGGTGAACTCGGAGGAGTTTCAAGAAGAACTAGGGAAAGTATGATTTTAGTTGAGGCTGCCGGCTATGAAATAATACTTATTGAAACCGTAGGCGTTGGTCAATCTGAAACGGAAGTTGCTGAAATGGTTGATATATTCTTGGTTTTACTTCAACCATCATCAGGAGATGAATTGCAAGGTATAAAAAAAGGGATAATTGAAATAGCAGATTTGTTAGTTGTTAACAAAGAAGATGAATTTAAAGATGAAGCTACAAGGACAATTGCTGATTATAAAAATGCATTGAGCTTATTAAAAAAAGATGAAAATTCTTTAAATAAAGAAATAGTAAAATGCTCAGCTTTGAAAAAAACAGGTATAAATGAAATATGGAAAATAATTTTAAATTTTAAAGATTTGGGAAATAAAAAAGGTTGGATAAAAGAAAAAAGATCAAAACAATTAGAAAAATGGATATGGGACGACCTTCAGAAAAATATATTTGAAAAAATTAAAGGTAACAAAAAATTAGTTTCTGAGTTAGTTAAATTACAAAAAAAAGTTTCTGATAATAAAATTTCTCCAACAGAAGCTTCTAAAAAAATCTTGCATCATTACACAAAAAATAATAAAAGTTAGTTTAATTATTTTATTTATAAAAAAAAATGACAAAACAATGTGAATTAACTGGTGTGAAAATTTCTTTTGGTAACAATGTGAGTCATGCACATAATAAAACTAAAAGAAACTTTACTCCAAATTTACAAAAAAAAAGTGTTTATTCAGACATTCTGAATCAAATGGTAAGACTGAAAATATCAACAAAAGCTATTAAATCTATAGAATGTGCAGGTGGATTTGATAAATATATTGTTTCAATACCTAATAATAAACTATCAATTAAAGCATTAAGATTAAAAAAAGCTATAAAGATAAAAATAACTAAATCTCCAAAAAATGAAAAAAAAAATCTAAAAGAAAAAAAATAAAAAGTTTACTTTTTAACGTCAAATAATTCTAAAAATTTTTTTACCATTGTGCCAGCAAGTTGATCAGGATCATTAATTGTAACTGCTTTTTTATAATATTTGTTTACATTATGGCCAATCCCAATTGCTACTATTTCGACATTTGTTTTATTTTCTATGAATTTTATAACTTTTTTTAAATGATTTTCTAAGTAGTTTGCAGAATTAGAAGAAATTGTTGAGTCATCTACCGGAGCTCCATCAGAGATTACCATTATAATTTTTCTTTCTTCATTTCTTCTCAATATTCTATTTAACGTCCAAAGCAAAGACTCTCCATCAATATTTTCTTTTAATAAGCCATCCCTTAGCATTAGGGCAAAGTTTCGATCAATTTTTCTTACAGTGTTCTCCGGTGTTTTGTATACTATATGCATTAAATCATTTAGTCTTCCGGGTTTTTGTGGCATATTATTTGCAATCCATTTATCTCTCGACTTACCACCTTTCCATTCCTTTGTAGTAAATCCTAATACTTCAACCTTAACTAAACAGTTTTCAAGTGTTTTACTAATAATTTTTGAGCATACAGCTGCTGTTTGGATTGGCTTTCCACGCATTGAACCTGAATTGTCAATTAATAGAGTAACAACAGTGTTTTTAATTTTTTTCTCTTCAAAATTTTTATAAATTTTTTTAAAATTATCATCAACCACTATTTTGGATAATTTTGAGTTATTAATTTTTCCTTCTTCTAAATCGAAGTTCCAAAAACTTTTGTTTATAACTAGTAATTTATTTTGTAATTTTCTTGCTAATCTTTTTATAGTTAGAAATGTATCTTTAGATTCTTTTAATAATTGGTTATGCAAATGAAATAATTCATTTTTTTTACAATATTCATCAGCTTTAATAACTTTATCAAATTTGTTAGTATATATTTTATATTTTAATTCTTCATTTATTTTAGAAATAGTATTCTTTGAAAATTCTTTTTTTTTAAAAAGTTTTTTTTTATCTTTTTTATCTTCTATTTTTTTATTTAAATATTTTTTTTTATCATCAATCCCGATATCAAAAAAGAAACTATTATTTATTTCTTCTATTTCTTTTTCCTTATTTTCTTTACTATTTATTTTTTTTTCTTTTTTTATATTTTTTTTTTGTTTTTCAAAATTCTTTTTTTTCTCACAAAACTTTCTTATTTTTTTTATTAGTTCTAATGATTCTTTAGAGAAATTTTCTTGATGATTAAGTTCTTTTTTTATTTCTATTAAATTTTCTATAATTAATGGCATTACAATTGGTTTCCATAATTTCATAAATGAAGAAGTATTTTTTGGAAGCTCTTCTTTTAAAAGATATTCAGTTGATAATAATTTTATTACTTGAGTTATTTGTGAATTGTTTCTTTTTTTTATCTTATTAAACAGATTTTTTTTGCAAAAATATTCTACTCTCGATCTTAGATTTGATGCAATTCCTTCCATATAAGTTGATCCTAGTGTTATTATTCTTGTTTCTTCTAAAGCATCAAAAATTTCTCTACTTACAATATCTTTTGGCTTAAAAATTTTATATGTTGTTGCACTGTGATACTTCAATTTTAAGGCTAGAAAATCCGCAATACCTCTATAATTTTTTACATCAATTTTTTTTTTTAATAAACTACTATCAGGTAGAAAGACTTTATTTCCTTCAATTTTGATAATTTTATTATTAAATAAAAAAATTAATTTTTTTTTTTCTGAAATTGATCTAATAGTTGCAGTGATAGATTTATTTATATTTGTCATTTTTTTTAAATTTAGTTTTTTTTAAAAACTAATTTTTTTTTAAATTATTTAATTCGCTTTCAGGTAAATCTATATTAAAAACTCTTTGAAAGTATTCGGCAACTATAGGTTTTTCTATTTCGTCACATTTATTTAGAAATGATATTTTAAATGAAAAAATTAAATCATTAAAAATTTTGTAGTTCTCAGCCCAATTAATTATCGTTCTAGGCGACAATACGGTTGTTAAATCACCTTGAATAAAGCCTTTTCTTACTAATCCAGCTAAAACAATCATTAATCTTACTTTGTCAGCAGCATCTTTATTTCCAGATATTTTAGTTTTATTTAGAACAATTTTGGTTTCATCTTCAGGAGATAAATAATTTAAAACTGAAACAATATTCCATCTATCTATTTGTCCCTGATTAATTTGGTTGGTTCCATGATATATTCCAAGATTATCTGATTGTCCAATTGTATTAGAAGTAGCAAATAATCTAAAAGCAGGATGCGGATCTATAATTTCATTATTATCTAATAATGTAAATTTGCTATCAGATTCTAATATTCTTTGAATTACAAACATAACCTCTGGTTTTCCTGCATCATATTCATCAAATACAAGCGCTGCTGGTCTTTTTATTGCCCATGGAAGCATTCCATCTTTATATTCAGTAATTTGTTTACCTTTTTTTATTGATATAACATCTTTTCCTACCAAGTCTCCTCGAGTTATATGACTATCTAAATTAATTCTTATACAAGGCCAATTTAACCTAGCTGCAATTTGTTCAACATGTGTTGTTTTGCCAGTACCGTGATACCCTTGTATTAAAACTCTTTTGTTTTGAGAAAAGCCAGTTAAAACTGAAACAGTTGTATCGTTATCAAAGAAATAATCTTTATCTATTCTTGGAACTAAAGGGGTTTTTTTACTAAAAGCAGGAATTCTTATATCTGTTTTTGTTCCAAATACTTGTTTTGAAGATATTTTTATATCTGGAATATAAGAAAACGATTCTGGTAAATTATTGTCCATAATCAATCAATTTAATTATTGTATAATTAGTTGTTTTTTTACCTCTTCAAAAGCTTCATTTATTTTTTTTAATTTTTCTTCATATTTTTTATCACCATTATGTTTGTCAGGATGATATTTTTTTACCAATTTTTTATATTTATTCTCGACTGATTTAATGTTTATATCATTACCATTTATATTTAGAATTTTTAGAGCATTATTTAATAATGAATTTTTTTTAATAACTTTACTTTGATTTTTCTTTTTTTTAAAAAAATTAAAATAATCTGGAAATATTTTTTCAAAATTTTTAAAATTTAATCTTGTTGAAAAATTCCAAGTTGGTCTCCATCCAATAGTATCTAATTCAATATGTTTCTCGATTTCTTTTTGGGTCATATTTCTACAATAATTCCATTCCTTATTGTATGAACTTATATGTTCTTCACAAAACCAAATATAATTTTTTATTTCATTTTCAGACTTCGGCGCTTTATAAATACCTGGTTTTAAACAGCCTTTTTTATAGCATTTTCTTTTTAAAATAAATTTTTCTTTTTCAAATAAATTTTTTTTCTTCATAATTAGTATTATGTACAGCAAAGCATACAAATGACAAGTTTTTGATATGAATAAAGGTAAAATTAAATTATTAATTGAGGAAAAAATTAAAAAAAATTTTCCTAATTCAAATTTTTCTATTGAAAATACTTCAAGCAAACATAAAAAACATAAACAAAACATAAAAGGCGAGGAAACTCATTTTATAATAACTTTAGAAAGTTATAAATTTTCAAAATTATCTAAACTTGATAGACAAAAGTATTTAATAAATATATTGGGTGATGAGATAATTAATAATATTCATTCTTTTTCACTTAAATTGACTGTACCGGTGAAAAAAAAATTTAATTAATTTAAAGGTGTTACCTTTATAAGATCAATATGATTTTTTCTTGCTTTTATTATTTCAAATCTAAAACCATAAAAGCTAAATATTTTTCCTGGTTCAGGTATTGCTTTAATTTCATGGAAAATTAGTCCTGCTAAAGTTGATGCATTATTATCTGGCAAATCCCATCCAAATTCTCTATTTATATCTCTTATAGTAACTTTTCCACTTATGGCATACCTCCCGTCTTTTGACTTTCTAGCACCTTTTATTTTTATATCATGCTCATCATCAATATCGCCCACAATCTCTTCAATAATATCTTCTAAAGTTATAATTCCCATTAATGTTCCATATTCGTCAACAACAAATGCTAAATGCCTCTGTTTTTTTTTGAATTCTTGTAATTGATCTAAAACCGAGGTAGTTTCTGGTATAAACCAAGCATTTTTTGCTATTGATTTTAGATCTAATTTTTTTTTTTTATTTAAATTTTTTAAAACATCTTTAACATTTAAAACACCCAGGATTTTATCTGAATTTTTGTCATATAAAGGCAACCTGGTAAATTGGCTATTTAAAATTTTTTTTATATTTTTTCTTTCTGGTTCGTTATCATAAATTACTTCAAGGTTTTTTCTATGCGTCATAATTTCATTAACATGAAGATCGTCTAAATCAAGTATTCCCTTAAGCATATCTTTTTCTTCAGTCGTTCCTTCACTTTTTGCATGCAGATCTATAGCGCCTCTTAATTCATCTTCACTAGTTCCAATATCTGAGGTTATTTGAAATTTAAATAATTTTAAAATTCCACGAGTGAAAAAATGTATTAAATACGTGAATGGAGATAAAATTTTAACCAATATTTTTATGGTCGGTGCAAATAAAAGTGAAAGTTTTTCTGCTTTATTAATGGCAATTGTTTTAGGAAGCACTTCACCAAATATAAGAATTAATGCAGTCATAATACAAGTTGAATATATAACTGCTTTTTCATTGTCATTTGAATAATTAATTATCAAACTTGTTGCAATAGCTGT
>CAYXBD010000032.1:0-6590 GCA_964463275.1 uncultured Alphaproteobacteria bacterium
AATTAATATTCATTTTTTCATACTTTTGTATTCCGGATTTTCTTTTTTTAACTCTACTTAAACACTTTTTTACATCCATATCTAATATTATTGTTAAGTCAGGATGAAACTTATTAAAAATTGAATCTTGCATTAACTCAAGTACATTTAATTTCAAATCATTACCGTATCCTTGATATGCTGTTGTTGAATCACGAAACCTATCACAAATAATCCATATACCTTTTTTTAAATTAGGTTTAATTATTTTCTCTAAGTGATCATTCCTAGCACTTATATGTAGCAAAGCTTCCGTTAGTGGAGACCAATCTTCTTCCTTTTTAAAAATTAATTTTCTAATTCGTTCGCCACCAAGAGAGCCTCCCGGTTCTCTTGTAGATTTAATTTTAATTTTTTTTTTTAAATATTTTTCTAAAAGTTTAATTTGCGTTGATTTCCCAGTTCCCTCACATCCTTCTATAGTAATAAACTTTCCTTTAAACATTACTTGGTTTTTAATTACTAACTCCAAATAACAAGTAATTTACTATGGAAAAACTTCTATAAAATTTACTTATTTTATCAATGTTTTTACCAGCATAAATATCTTTAGTTTTTGTACTATCACCTTCTATTAGATGTAATTCTGCTATTTTATCACCTTTTTTAATTGGCGCTATTACAGGTGTTTCATATACCAATTTAATTTTATATTTATCTAAATTTTTCTTTTTTATAGTTATAGCTAAATCTTCATTCAATACTAAAGGAACTAACGGTTCTTTTCCAAGCCAAACTTTTGCTAATTGAATAGTGTCTTCTGCTTTATATAAATCTAAAGTTATAAATTCTCTAAAGGCCCAATTTACAAGTTTTTTTGTTTCATTAATTCGATCTTTATCACTATTAAGGCCGTTAACAACTGAAACAATTCTTCTATTATTCTTTTTTGATGATGCTGCAATGCCGAAACCAGATTGTGTAGTTCTGCCAGTTTTTAATCCATCATAACCATCTATTGATATTAATTTATTTCTATTAAATTGCCTTATATCATTATAAGTAAACTCATTTACTGAAAATAAATAATAATATTCAGGAAATTTATTTATTATTTCTTTTGATAAATGCGCAATATCTCTTAAAGTCATGTAATGATCTTTATGCGGCCAACCGGTAACATTTGTAAAATTGCTTCCTGTTAATCCTAATTCTATAGCTTTATCATTCATTTCTTCTACCATATTGTCTTCCGTACCAGACAAACCCTCTGCTAAAACAATACAAGCATCATTACCTGATTGTATTATTACTCCTTTTAATAAGTCGTTTACTGAAACCGTATCACCGATCTTTACAAACATTTTAGAACCACCATACTTCCAGGCTTTTTTACTCACTATAAATTCTTGGTCTAAACTTAACGAATTATTTTGAAGTCTTTCAAAAACCATATATGTTAACATCAATTTACTCATTGATGCCGGTCCTTGCTTCATATCTGAATTTTTCTCAAAAAGTATTGTATTTGAATTTACATCTAGAATAACGGCAGAATCTGCTTTAGTATCAATCGCATGTACTTTTATAATTGTTAAGAAATAGATAAAAATAAACAAAAAAAATCTTTTACGAAGAAAAATCATCTTTTTTTCCTTTCTATAAATAATTTTGCATTATTAAAACCTTTTTTCTGAATAACATGGAGAATTTTTTCAGCTTCATCTAAAGTTTTAATTGGCACAGTTGTTACTTTATAATATTTTTGCCCATTTAGTAAACCTAAACTAATAAGAATTTTATCATAAATTGGTTTTAATTTTTTTTTTAAATCAGCAGCATCATTAAAATTTTTAAACTTTGTTATATTAACTCTAAGATAATATGGAGAAACTCTTGTTTTTTTTAAATTTATCTTTAATTTTTTTTTTGTTTTCGAATCTTTAGAAACAACTTTATCTTTTTTTTTAGATTCTAAATCATTGTTATCCAAAAGATTCTCTGTTTCAACAATTTCTTTGCCTAAAGCAATATCTTCTTCTAAATTTACATTATTATGTTTAGTATTTACTAAACTTTGTTGCTGTAACGTCAAATCTTCTACAACTTTAACCTCTACTAAACCTCTATCTTTAATTTTTAAATATTTTGCTGCTCTCTTAGACAATTCTATAATTCTAAAATTATTTCTAGGACCTCTGTCATTAATTCTTACATTTATCGAGTAACCATTAACTAAATTTGTTACTCGCACAATAGTGGGAAGTGCTAAAGTTTTATGTTTAGCAAGTATTTCTTTATTTGAGAAAATTTCACCATTTTTTGTTTTCCTATCGTTTTTTTGCAAATTAATAGACGCAATCCCAATTTCTCTATAATTAAAATTGTTGCTTGGGTAATACCATTTTCCTTTTATTTTATAAGGTTTTCCTACTTCATACTTAATAACTGACTCTTTATCTTCTGCTATAGTTGGGTAACTAAATAAAACAAAATAAATAACAGCAACAAAATATAAAAAAAAATTTAGCATTTAATTAATGTTAATTGAGTCAGATAATACCCCAACTGCAATTGCAAAATAATTAGATGTGTTCCATTTTAATATCTTTTTAAAGTTTTGATAAACTAGGAAATATCTTTCTTTATTTGTATCATTTATTTTTATTAAATAACCTTCTAGATTTTTCTTTGGTAAATTGCTTCCATCCATCCTTCTTACACCTAAACTATTCCAGTCGGAAATTTTTTTTTTATTTTGCAATGTTAATTCTTCGTCATCTAAAATAAAATTATCATTAACTATAACTTCCCTACCCCATGTTTCATTATTATTCCATTTTAATTTAGATAAATAATTTGCTGCTGATGCAAGTGCGTCCTCTTTTGTTCCCCAAATATCTTTCCTGCCATCTTTATCGTAATCTTGCGCATAACTTAAAAAACTTGAAGGCATAAATTGAGTCTGTCCCATTGCCCCTGCCCAAGATCCCATCATTTGATCGTATGATATATGACCTTGGTCAATTATTTTTAATGCATTTATAAGTTCTTTTGAAAAATATTTGCTTCTTCGACCATCATATGAAAGTGTTACAAGTGCATCAATTACTGGAAATCCACCAGAAACTCTTCCAAAATCTGTTTCGATCCCCCATAATGCTACAATAAATCTTGTTTGAACATTATATTCATCGGATATAGTCTCTAATAATTCCCAGTTCTCTCTTATTTTACTAACGCCTTTTTTTATTCTTTTATTAGAAACAACGTTTCTTAAGTATTGGCTTAACGTAAGTGTAAATTCTGGCTGGCTTCTATCAAGCTCGATAACTCTTGGTATAATTTTTACTCTATTTAAAGTCTCATCAATTGTAGTTCTTGAAATACCACTTTTTTCAGCTCTAATCTTAAAATTATCTATCCAAATAGAAAATTCTTCTTTATTAGCTAATAAATTATTAGTTATTATTACAAATAATAAAATTGTAATATAAAATTTTAACCACATATTTTGTTTTTTTTTATTTAATTTAATAATAGTATAATTTTCCATTTATTTTATTCTATAAGTAAATTAAGGATGGGTGCCTGAGCGGTTGAAAGGACTGGTCTTGAAAACCAGCAAGGGTTTTGCCCTTCGTGGGTTCGAATCCCACCCCATCCGCCAGATTTTTTTTAATATGAATAAAAGAATAATTAATAAACAAATTGTTATTGAAAACTATTCTTCAAAAAATTCTATTGAATACGATAACAACACTAATAAGAATTTTTTATATGGAGAAGCTACGAAAAAATTTATTAAAAATATTAAAATAACTAATAAAGATAATGTTATTGCTGATATTGGTTGTGGAACTGGTTATGTTTTTGAATTATTAACAAAAAAGTATAGAAAAAAAAATATTAAATTTTATGGTATAGATCCTGCTAAAGGAATGTTGAAAATTGCTAATAAAAAAATAAAGGATAAAAGAACAAAATTTATAGAAGGTAGTTTTGAAAAAATTAATTTAAGAGACAATACTATCGACAAAATTATATCTACTTTAGCATTACATTGGGTAGGATCTATTGATAAAGCGTTAAAAGAAATAAAAAGAATTAACAAACCCAATGGTTCTATCGATATATTAATGATAGAAAAAAATGATGGTAAGGAATTTAAAAAAATGGTTTTCAGAGTTATGAAAAAATATTTATCTAATAAACAAATTTTTTATGCTGCTAATCTTATTAAAAGAATTACTAAAAAAGATTTGGTAAATAAATTTTCTAAATATTTTGACTTAAAAAACAATTATAAACTTTCTATTAAAACAAAAAAAAAATTAATTTATGGCAGTTGCACTCAACATATAAAATGGTGGAAAGCACGTTCATTGCAAATAATTTCTGAAATAAAAAATAAAAAATTATTTATTGATGCTTTAAAAAAAGAACTTGATAAATTTAAAACCAAAAAAGGTATTCCGTTTGATTTAAGTCTTTTAGAAATACACTTATTTAAAAAATAAATTGAATTTATTTTACTATATCTAGAGAGTATCCGGAAGATCTTACAGTTCGAATTAAATCCTTTGTATTATTAATATTTATGTTTTTTCTCAACCTTCTAATATGAACATCAACTGTTCGTAATTCTACATTTACATCATCCCATATTTTATCTAATAATTGCTCCCTTGAAAAAACTTTCCCAGGATGCTCTAAAAACAATCTTAATAATTCAAACTCTTTTGGGTTTAATTTTACACTTTGTCCTTCTCTTTTAACCCTATAGGTTTTTAAATCCATGGTTATCGTGTTTTTATAAGAAAGTTGCTCATCTAAATTTGATGGATTACTTCTTCTCAAAAGAGAATTAATTCTAGCTAACAACTCCATTTGAGAAAATGGTTTAGTTACATAATCATCCGCTCCAGTATCAAGGCCCCTAAGTTTGTCTTCCTCTTCTCCTTTGGCAGTTAAAAAAATAATAGGTGTTGTTTTTAAATCTTTGGTAGATCTGATTTGTCTACATATTTCCAAACCAGACATATTTGGCAACATCCAATCTAACAAAATTATATCTGGTTTTAAACTTTCGGCTTGAAATAAAGCATCTTCTCCATCACTAACAATTTCTACATTGAAATTTTCTTTTTCAAAAAAAGTTTTTAATACAGTTGCTAGACGATCTTCGTCTTCAACTAATAACAGCTTTGTTTTCATATTTATTTTTTAACTATAAGTTTTGCTTTTTTGAATATATTAGAAATATCTGTTTTGTATTTCTTTTCTTTTTTATATGTTTTCATTTCTTTCGAAGATATTTTTTGAGTAATATGATTTCCTGTAACATAATAATAAATCATTTCAGCGATGTTTTGTATTTGATCTCCTATTCTTTCTAGATTTTTAGCGACAGATATAACTTGAGTGCAACTTGCAATATTTTTAGTATCCTCAAGCATATAAGTTAAAGTCTCTCGAAATAAGATATCATAACATTTATTGATCTCAGCGTCATTTAACCAAATTGCTTTAACCTTTTTTAGATCTTCTTCATTAAATGAATTAACAACTTTTCTAAAATTTGAATTTACAAGGTCAAATAAAGTATCAACTGATAAAACTTTTTGATTAATAGGCAATTTTGAAAGCCATCTTGAAGCTTTAGCAATATTTTTTGCTTGGTCTCCTATTTTTTCTAAATCAGATGCTATTTTTATAGATGAAATTACATATCTTAAATCAATTGCTAAAGGTTGTCGTAAAGCAAATAGTTGGATCGACATATCTAACAATTCTTGATAAAGTTTGTCTATTTTATTGTCCCGTTCAATAACCTTCTCAGCTATTAAAATATCTCTTTCATTCAAAGATTGATAGGAGTACGCTAATTGCGATTCAACTAATCCTGAAATTTTATTTATATGATCTTTTATTTTATCTAAATCTCTATCAAATCCTTTTACAATATGTTGTTCCATAACTTTTATATAATAAATGTTTTATCCAAATCTACCTGTTATATAACCAAGCGTTCTTTTTTCTTTTGGATTAGTAAATATTGTTGACGTATCTGAAAATTCTATAAGCTTTCCAAGATGAAAGAAGGCTGTTTTTTCTGATACTCTTGCTGCTTGTTGCATGTTATGAGTAACAATTATAATAGTTATTTTCTTTTTAAGTGTATCTATTAATTCTTCTATAATAGCGGACGCAATAGGATCTAACGCAGAACAAGGTTCGTCCATCAAAATAACAGAAGGATTTACTGCTATAGCACGGGCTATACAAAGACGTTGTTGTTGTCCACCTGATAAACTAGTTCCTGAATCATTTAATCTATCTTTAACTTCATTAAATAATCCGGCTTCTGTTAAACTTTTTTCTACCAGATCATCAGATTCTGATTTATTATTTACCAAACCATGAAGTTTTGGAGCATAAATAATATTATCATAAATTGATTTTGGAAATGGATTTGGTTTTTGAAAAACCATGCCGATATTTGTTCTTAGTTTAACTATATCTACTTCTGAATTATAAATATTTATTCCATTTAAAATAATTTTTCCTTCAATTGTACAATTTTCTATAACATCATTCATTCTGTTAAG
>CAYXBD010000033.1:0-6550 GCA_964463275.1 uncultured Alphaproteobacteria bacterium
TACCATCAAAAATTGATGAAAGATCATGGACTAACGAACCAACGCAACATGCACCTAGAGGAGTTATATTAAAATCAGAAAATACTGCAATACCAGTTTTTAAAAGACATTATTTAGTTCCAACTTATACTAAATCAAAAAAAGAAGCACTGGCTTTAGAAGTTTTTACTGAAATGTTTGGTAATTCATCAACAGGCATGTTATTTGAGGAATTTGTAAAAAATAAAAAATTAGCAAGAAGCGCATCAGCATATTATCATCCGGATGGTTTTGGTGATACTAGTTTTATAATAAGCATAGTTCCAAGAAAAGAAGTTACTTTAAATGATATAGAATCTTATTTAGATAAATATTTACATGAAATTGAAAAAAAAATTGTAAGTAGTGATGAGTTACAAAAAGTTAAAAAAAGACTAGTTAATGAAACTATTTTTGCTCAAGATAGCTTATATATGGGAATGAGAATATTTGGTTCTTCATTGTCAACAGGATATTCTTTAAAAGATATAATTAATTGGTCTGATGATATTGAAAAAGTTTCTATAAGTGATTTACAAAATATTTTATTAAAAACTTTTGATTTAAATAAATCTGTAACAGGATATTTGCTACCAATTGAAAAATAAATTATGAAAAAATTCTTTATTATCCTACTTTTTTTTGTTTTACATAATTTTAGTGATTTAAACGCACTAGATGTAAAAGAGGTAAATTATTATAAAGATAAAAAAGCCTGGCTTGTGAACGATAATAACTTACCAGTTGTGGCTATTAAATTCGCTTTTAAAGCAGGATCTGGTCTTGATTCCAAAGGAAAAAAAGGGACAGCAAATTTGACAGCTTCTCTTTTAGATGAAGGAGCAGGAGATTATTCTGCAAAAGAATTTAAAAAAATATTAGCTGACAATTCAATTACTCTTAATTTTAGTGTAAGTCATGATAATTTTTATATTAACCTTTATACTTTAAAAGAAAATTTAGATCTTTCATTCCAACTTTTAGATTTAGCTTTAACAAAACC
The DNA here is from genome assembly GCA_964463275.1 of uncultured Alphaproteobacteria bacterium. Classification (GTDB taxonomy): domain Bacteria; phylum Pseudomonadota; class Alphaproteobacteria; genus CAYOOR01. Next base: position 1,022 of record CAYXBD010000033.1, read on the forward strand.
AATATTTAAATTAGAAGAAATTAATAGAATAAAAAACAATATTAAGTTAGCTCTAGAACAATCATATAAAGATCCTGATGAAATTACTTCTAGGCTGTTTAGAGAAATTCTTTTTAATGACCATCCTTATAAATATGATCCTTTAGGAGTGATTGAAGATATTGATAAAATAGAAAAAGAAGATTTAGAATTTTTTTTAAAAACAAATTTAAGATTAGATAATCTTTATGTGGCTGCATCAGGAAATATAGATCAATATGAACTGAAGAAATATTTAAATAAATATTTAAAAAAATTCGAAAAAAAAAAAACAACAACTTCTGATATTCCAATGTATAAAAAAAAGATAGAACCTAAGATTTATTTACATAAAAAAGATCTAAAACAAAGTAGTATTATTTTTGCAGGTGAGGGTATTTCTAAAAACGATCCTTACTTTTACTCAGCATACGTGATGAATTATATATTAGGAGGAGGAGGCTTTTTTTCTAAACTTACTACTGAAATAAGAGAAAAAAGAGGATTAGTTTATTCTGTATATTCTTATTTATATCGATATGATAAATATAATTTTTTTTCAGGTGGAGCTGATACAAGTAATGAAAACGTTGATAAAGTTATTAAAATTATCAAAGAAGAGTTAATGAAAGTCAAAAAAAGAGGCGTGACTAAGAAGGAATTAAAAAATGCAAAAAACTATCTAATTAATTCTTATGTTTTGAGGTTAGATAGTAATAAAAAAGTTGCATCAATACTTTTAAACACTCAAATGGACGGTTTTAATACAGATTTTTTTGAAAAAAGAAATGATTATATAAATTCTGTTTCTCTAGAAGATATAAAAAAAGTTGCTTCTAGAATTCTAGATGAAAATCAGATTTTTTTTCTTGTTATTGGTAATCCGACTGATTTAAAAAATGTAAATAAAATATAAAAAATTTTTTATGAAACATAATATAAATAATTGTTTTATAGATTCTGTTATAAAAAAAGATTCATATAAAGCTTCTTTAAAAAAAACAAATTTTATAATAGATGAAATTAAAAAATCAAACGATCCTTTTCTTACATCTTTTTTGAACCAATTGCATTATTATCAAGAAAAGAAATTAAATAAACTAGCTTTATATCATCGAAAAAATTTTAAAGATGTAATTGTTCTAGGAACAGGCGGTTCAAGTAAAGCAGGACGTACATTTGTTCAAATTGCGTATAGAACTTTTGGCAGAAACCCAAAGTTTCCAAAAATTACTTTTTTAGAAAATATTGATTTTCAGGATTTTAATGATTTATTTAAAAAAATAAATTTAAAAAAAACAGGAGTCATTGTTATTTCAAAGTCTGGAGAGACAAATGAAACATTAGTGCAATTCTTGATTTTTTTATCAAAATATAAAAAGAGTTTTCAAAAAAAAAAAATACAAAAGCATTTTACTATAATTACAAAAAAAGATAGTAGTACATTAAGAAATTTAGCAAACGATTTTTCGATTGATATTGTAGATTTAGATAGCAATCTTTCAGGAAGGTTCTCCGCATTTTCACCAGTAGGACTTTTACCAGCGGCTATATCAGGATTAAATATAAAAAAAATTACTGAAGGAGCGTTATTTTTATTAAAAAAAACATTAAAAAAAGAACACAAAATTCCATCTGAAGGAGCAGCTTTACATTATTCAGCACAAAATTCAAAAATTAATATTTCTGTTTTGTTAACATATACCGAGCGTTTAAGAAATTTTGGATTTTGGCATGAACAATTGATAGCTGAAAGCTTAGGAAAAAAAAATACAGGTTTTACACCTCTCCATTCTATGGGAGCAACCGACCAGCATTCTTTACTACAACTTTTTTTAGAAGGTCCGAAAGATAAGTTAATAACATTTATAACTTTAAAAAAACAAAAAGATCAAATTAAAATTAACAATAGTTTAATTGCTAAAGTTAAGAAATTATCTTTTTTAAAAAAAAAATCTTTAAATAAACTTTTAGATTTTGAAATGGAAAAAGTTTGCAAACTTTTGAATGATTATAAAAGACCATATAGAACAATTACTTTAGATAAATGTGAAGAATTTGAAATTGGATCTTTAATGATGAATTTTATGTTAGAAACTATAATTTTATCTTATTTAAATAATTTAAATCCTTTTGACCAACCAGCCATTGATAAGGGTAAATCAATTAATTTAAAATAGATCAACATGTATGCATTATTTTTAATTGTTTTTTCAAATCTTTTAGGATTTGGAATAATAATACCATTACTTCCATATTACGCTGAAAATTTTGGTGCTAATCCAAATGAAGTAACTTTATTGATGGCAAGTTATTCATTAATGCAACTTATATTTAGTCCTATATTGGGCAGAGTAAGTGATATATACGGTAGAAAAAAAATATTAATTTTATGCTTAATTGGTTCAGCAATTTCCTATTTATTTTTATATTTTGCTACTAATTTTATTTTAGTCTTATTTGCAAGATCTGTTGCTGGTTTATTTGGTTCTACGACGGCCATAGCAAATGCATATATGACCGAATCTACTTCATCAGAAAACAGATCTAAAGGTATGGGACTAATAGGCGCAGCTTTTGGCTTAGGTTTAGTTTTCGGACCAGTAATCGGAGGTTATTTTGGAGGAGGAGATATTAATAATATAGATTATAAAACTCCATTCTTTTTTGCTTTTATAGTTGCAACTATATCGTTTCTTCTTGCTAATTTTATATTAATTGAACCAAAAAAAAGAAATAAACAATTTGTTTCAATGAATTTTCTTGATTTGTTTAAAGATTTATTAAGTCTTTTTAAAATTCCTTCAATTTTATTTTTAATAACAGTATTTTTTATAGTCACTTTTTCTTTTGCTGGGTTTGAAACTACTTTTGCTTTGTGGACTGAAAGAGCGATGAATTGGGCATCTAAACAAACAGGCTATGCTTTTACTCTCACAGCCTTGTTAGTAACCATTATACAAGGAGTTTTCATAGGAAAATTAACTAAAAAGTTTGGAGAATTAAAACTTTTAATTGCCAGCTGTTTCTTAATGCTAGTAGGTTTGTTTTTAATTACTTGGTCTGAACAAAATTTATATTATTTAGTAATTGCTCTTGGAACCTTAGGTATTTCAGTAGGTTTAGGAAACCCTTCATTAAATAGCTTATTATCAAAGAATTTAAATAAGAATATCATAGGAACTTCATTCGGAATCATACAATCTGTTGGAAGTCTAGCAAGAATTTTAAGCCCTTTAGCAATGGGCAATCTTTTTTATTTTTTTGGGATGAACTCACCGTATAATTTTGGGGCATTTTTAATGTTTTTTTCTCTTTTTTTATTTATTTACTATTTTATTTTTTTAAAAAGAAATATAAAAACGTAACCCTATTTTAATTTAATTAAAGTAACACCACTATTTCCATAATTTTTTTCTTTTATAATCTGAAATTCTTTAGGAATAACTATTTTTTTTTTTCTGTTATGTTCTAATACTAGTAAAGAATTCTTTTTGATTGCTTTAAAATCTAGAATTTTCTTAAGTGTTTTTTTAAAAATTATGTCCATTTGATATGGCGGATCCATAAAAATTAAATCAAATTTTCCATCAATTTTTTTTACCTTTCTTATACTTTTTTTAATTATTTTTATTTTTTCATTAACTTTTAAATGATCTGCATTTTTATATAGTACGCGTAAATTATCACGTGATTTTTCTATAAATGTTACATTTTCAGCTCCTCTTGATATTGCTTCAAAGCCTAAAGCCCCAGTTCCTGCAAAAATATCTAGAACATTAAAACCTTCAAAGGAAAGATTTTTTTTTTTTTCATTAATTTGTAAATAACTAATAACAATATTAAATATAGATTCACGAATTTTATCTGTTGTTGGTTTAATACCTTCTTTGTTAAACTTTATTAGTTTTTTTCCTCTGTATTTTCCTGAAATAATCCTCATGGTATTTTTTTAAAATATTTTTTTACATTTATTTCTTTAATTTCACTTTTTTTAAGCTTGTTTAATTGAATAGGTCCGTAACTTATTCTTTGTAATTTATTTACTCTCCACCCAAAAAAATTTATTATCTTTCTAATTTCTCTATTTTTTCCTTCTGTTAATTTCATTTTTAACCAAAAATAATTTTTATTTTTTTCCAAGACATTAACATTTATGCTTTTATATTTAATACCTTTAATTACTATTCCTTTTTTTAATTTTTTTAATTTTTGTATATCTAGCTCTCCTTTTACTTTAACTTTATATTCTCTGGCAAATGAATTTCTGGGAAGTTCAAGATATCTTGATAAATTACCAGAATTAGTTAGTAACAAAAGACCTTCAGAATTAAAATCTAACCTTCCTACAGTTATAATTCTTGGCAAATTTTTTGGAAAATCTTCGAAAATAGTTTTTCTGCCTAATGGATCATAATTAGTTGTTAATTTCCCAATTGGTTTGTAATATTTCCATAACCTTGTTTCTTTCTTTAAAATTATTTTTTTATTATCAACTTTTATTAAATCTTCAAGCGTTGCTCTTTCAGGAACAGAAGTAAGGATTTTATTATTTATCTGGACTCTTCCTTCTTTTATTAATAATTCAGCCTTTCTTCTTGAACAAATACCAGCATCGGCTATTAATTTTGATACTTTAAAAGTTTTTTTCACTTTATTAATCTTATTTTTGACAAGCTTTAATAAACGCTTTGAATATTCTTTTGTCGCAATTAGTAATTAAAAACTCAGGATGCCATTGAATTCCTATGAAAAATTTGTGATTTTTTGATTCAATACCTTCTATTATTCCATCTTCTGCAATGGCATTTATATCAAGTTTTTTTCCTATTTTTTTAATTGCTTGGTGATGTGCGCTATTAACTCTAAATTCTTTTTTTTTTACAATTTTATATAATTTACTTTTTAAATTTACTTGAACTTTATGAGTAGCTTTATTCCGTGGCTGAACTTGTTCATGTTTAATATTTGTTTTGGTAATATGCTGTATTAATGAACCATTTAAAGCAACATTTAATAATTGTTGCCCTCCACAAATACCTAAAATTGGTTTGTTTTTCTTTAATGCTAATCTAGCAATTTTAATTTCAAAATCAGTTCTCGGTTTGTCAACACGAACAACATTTTTACTTTTTTTTTCACCATATAATTTTGGATCAATATCAAAATCTCCACCAGTGATCACAACTCCATCTATCAAGTTAAAATAATGATCCGCTAGTCTAGGTTTAGATGGAAGCATTAAAGGAAGTCCATTTGAATTTATGATGCTACTAATATAATCATCTCTTATAGCAAACCATGGATAACGGGAGTAGGTTTTTTTCATACCTGTATCCATGGAAATTCCAATTACAGGTTTCTTGTATTTATTTATTTTTTTCACAGTAATTATTTATAATAGTTTTTTTAATAATTTTTTTTATAAAATTTTGTTAGTAAATAAAAAAATAATCGAAGAATTAAAAAAATTAGCTTTAAAAGCAAAAAAAAATGATGAAGTTCCTATTT
>CAYXBD010000034.1:0-6427 GCA_964463275.1 uncultured Alphaproteobacteria bacterium
TTTCAATTTTAACTAATTATATACATTTTAAAAAAAGAAGTTATTTATATTATCATTAAAAAAAATAATTTTGAATTAGTGGAAAATAAAATTAAATATGCAATCGATATAAAAAAGCTGAATAAAACTTTTACTAACAAAAAAAAAGAAAATATTTTAGCTTTAATTGATGTAAGTTTACAAATTCCAAAAGGATCTTTGTTTGGTTTGTTAGGTTTAAATGGGGCGGGTAAATCAACTATAATAAATATATTAGCAGGTTTATGTTTAAAAGATTCAGGGGTAGTTAAAATAAATAATTATAATATTGATACAAATAGAAAAGAGGCTAGTTGTGAAATAGGTATTGTTCCACAAGAATTAAATTTTGATCCTTTTTTCACTCCAAAAGAAATATTAGAAGTTCAAGCAGGACTTTATGGAATAAAAAAAAAATATAGAAAAACAAAAGAAATTCTGGAAGATTTGGATTTACATAATAAAGCTAACTCATATACAAGAAGTCTTTCAGGAGGTATGAAAAGAAGACTCATGATAGCAAAAGCTTTAGTCCATGATCCTTCGATACTTGTCTTAGACGAGCCTACCGCCGGTGTTGATGTGACACTGAGGCAACAATTATGGAAATATATTAAAAATTTAAAATCAAAAGGGAAGTCTATTCTTTTAACAACACATTACATAGAAGAAGCTGAAAGATTATGCGATAGAATATGTATTGTGGATAATGGAAAAATTGTTTTATCTGAAACTAAAAAAAAAATTATGAAAAAATTTAAAAGAAAAAAATTAGAAGATATTTTTATAAATATTACAAAATCTTAATTGAAGAAATTATTTTTTTAGCCTCTTCCTTATATTTACCATAAAATTCCATTTCAGTAGCAATAAAATATACTGAATAAAACTTTTTATTTTTTATACCAACTATGGCAAAACCCTTATAATTTAAACCTAATTCGTTTTGAGCTTTTATATCAAATGATATACCTTCAACATCATTAATTTTATAATTTTTTATATTTACTGTTTCAAAATTTGTAAATTCTCTTGTCCAATGAATACAATCTTCAAAAAACTCTTTCATTTCAAATTTATTCATTTTTGAATTAAATATAGGTCTTTTTTTATTTTCTTTTGTAAACAAACTATCGTGATCAAAAAGTGATGTTCCATCTTCTAGTGGTTTGAAAAAAACGATTCTTTCCAAAGTATATCCATCTACTGTCCAAAAAAGGAATTTGTAACCTTTCTCTTGAAATTGACTCCATTTTTTATTTGTACTCACAGAATAAATGTTTTCTATTTCAACTTTTCCAGGTTCAACTAAAATATATGTTTTATCTCCCTCACAAGAAATTAAAATTAAAAGAAAAGAAATAAGAAATATTTTTTTTATAAATACCATTTAATTTAAATAACTTTCAATTATTGACTTATCTTTAGGATTTTTAGCATGTTTGAGATAGTTTTGTAAATTTTTTTTTGCTTCATTATCTTTTTCAGTTTTAAATTGTAACAGACCTAACTCTCTATATGCATCAGGAAAATCTTCTTTTAATTTGATTGATTCTTTATATAAATCGATTGCTTTTTGGTAATTATTTTCAACATCAGTTCTTAAACGATAAATTTCTCCTTTATAGAATTTTAACAAATATTCATTTTCACTATCTTCATATACTAAATCTAATATAAATTCTGTTTGTTCAACTTTATTCTTAAGCCTCATTTCATCTTTTATCCATTTTTTTAAATGAGAAGAAGTTTTTTGTTTTAATTTTTCTTTATTCTTTTTATTTTCTATCTTTTCATATTTTTGAGTTTGTTTTTTTAAATTTTCTATTCTTTCTGCTGGTGCAGGATGAGATGCTAAAAATGCCAAAGGTTTTTTTACTTCTCCTAATTCCATTTCTTTAATTATGTTTTCCCATATTTTTGGTGCTTCTTTGGGATCATATTCTGCTTTTATTAGAAAATCTAAACCTATTTTATCTGCTTCTCTTTCATTGTCTCTACTATGTTTAGCCATAAACCCTACCTGAAGTAATTGTGTTAAATTAAATATATCTCCACCTGATGGTACTCCACCTACTGAAAGTCCGATTGCTAAAAGTGCCATTAAATCTGTCCTAGATTTAGCATCTAACCATGCTTTTAGAGAATGTCTTTTTATATAATGACCTGCTTCATGGCCTATAACAGCTGCAACTTGCGCTTCATTTTGAGCACGTAAAAGTAATCCTGTCCAAACTACCATCATACCGTTTGGTGCCATAAACGCGTTAAAATAAGGCATATCTTGAATATATACTCTTATATCCTTACAATAATCAGGTGTTAAATTACATAAAATATTTTTCAAATACTTTTCTAAATTTTTATCTTTAATTCTAGAGCCTGAAGTTTTTAATTTTTCTTCATAATTATTCATTTGCATCCATAATCCTGCTTCAATTGTTTCTATTGATGGAGTTTCGTGAGGTTTAATATCTTCGACTTTTTTTGCTCCACCTATTGGCGTTGTACAACCTGTGAGAAAAATAATTATAATTAAAAATATTTTCTTCATCCTGGAAATTCTTCAAAAAGTTTATTTACAGTTCCTCGTGCTTTTTCTAAACTTCTTACATCACCAAAAGATCTGTAATATCCATTAAACCATGTAATCTCACCATTAGTTAAATTAACTAAACTAGCAAAAGCTAGTTGGGATCCCCCCATTGGTATAATTCCAGGAAATAAAACTGCCGTAACTATATTGTAAATTACTCTTTCAGTGCTTGAATATTGGTCTCTAAAATAAATAAATATAGCGTAATCGCTTTTATATTTTTTTTTTAGTGAATTAACTTTTCTACCCATACTCCAATTAAATTCTTTTTTAGTTGGTAACTCAAAAGGGCCGTATTCATTATTTATTATCTCTTGTCCTATTTGAGTGTGTAGTTTAATTAGTTGAATTAAATGATCATTTTCATTATTTTCTTTATATTCTATTAAAACAGCATTCCTTTTTGCTAAAATTTCTTTAAAACTCGCAACAATATTATTTTTTGAATTCTGAGTCCATGAAGCGCTAGGTTCACACATGCCGGCTATGGTTAGTTCACAAATTTCTATATCCACGGGCATCAGTAAAATTTTAGGATCATTTTTATTAAATGTTCTAATTGTATACTTGGGTTCAGTATTAAAAGAAGAACAACTGTACGTAAAAAAAACTAAAAAAATTACTAATAATCGAAACATTTTTTCTTAATAATGTAATTTATTTTATAATAATCCTATGAAAACAATATTACTAATATTAACTGGCGGAACAATAGGAAGTGAAAAAAAAAAAAATATAATAAATGTTTCAGAAACAAATTATTTGCATTCTTTTTTAAAAAAAACCAACAAAGAAATTATTTTTAAAATTGTGCAACCTATTAATATCTTAAGTGAAAACACTATTCCGGATGATTGGAATAACATTGTTAAATCTATTGAAGAAAACTGGAATAATGATTATTCAGGAATAATAATTACACATGGGACCGATACGCTTTCTTTTACATCTTCCGCTTTATCTCAATACTTTTATAATTTTAATAAACCAGTTATTTTAGTTAGTAGCGATAAGCCAATTAAGGAAAAAAATGCCACTGGAAAATTTAATCTTGAAGCTGCAATAAATTTCATTTTAAAAAAAAATCTACCAGGCACTTATGTATCTTATAAAAATCCTAAAGAAAACTTTGTATCTTTTTATCTAGGAAGTAGGGTGAAACAAATAAATAGTTATGATAATACTTTAAATGCAAGATATAGTGATATTTTTTGTAATTTTAAAAACAATAAGTTTCAATTTATAAAAATAAAAAATCCATCAATCTTATCTATAAAAAAGAATGGTAATAGTTATAAATTAAATAATAAATTTAGATTCTCAAAAAAAATTCTAATTATAAATCCATATCCAGGATTAAATTATGATATTTATAATTTTAACAAAATAAAGCCAAAAGCCATTTTACATACGTTATTCCATTCTGGAACGGCTAACACTAGAAAAGATACTAAAGAAAATTTTTCAGTAGAAAAATTTATAAAAAAAAATAAGTATAAAAAAATTCCCTTTTATATCACTCCCATTTCAAAAAAAAATAAAAATATTTATGCAAGTTTAAAATCTTTATTAAAATTAAATGTAAAGTGTCTATATGGAATAACTTTTGAAACAGCATATGCTAAACTAGCATTGTCATATAAAAGTTTCAAAATAGAAAAAAATAGAAATAATTTTTTACAAAAAAATAATTTTTTTGAAAAAATTAATTTCTAAAAAGAAGTGTCTAATATTTCATCAATAATTATAGACGAGCTAAAGTTGTTTAATATTTTTGTTCTCAAAATTTTTCCTCCATATTTTTTAACTTCTTTTGCACCTACGATTTGATTTTCTCTATAATCATTTCCTTTAATCAATAAGTGTGGTTGAATTTTTTTAATAATGTTAAGAGGTGTTTTATCAGAAAAAACAACAATTAGATCAATAAACGGAATTGAATTCAAAACTTGAAGTCTCGTGCTCAATTTTTGTTTTGGTCTTAAAGGACCTTTGTTTTTTACAACAGAATTGTCAGAATTTACTGCAACAATTAGTTTTGAACACTTTTGTTTTGCTTGTTGAAATAAAGAAATATGTCCTGGGTGAAGATAGTCGAAACAACCATTAGTAAAACCAATTTTTTCTTTTTTATTTAGCCAAAAATTCATAATTTTTTCTACTTCATAAAAATCCATGAGTTTGGATAACTGATAATTGTTTTTGTTAACAGACATCAAAATCTCAGAAAAATGTGCTACTGATGTTCCTGTTTTATTTACTACAACGCCGGCAGCAACATTAGCAATTTCCACAACTTCTTCTATTTTTAATGGACTAGCTAATCCTGCAGCTATATAAGATACAACCGTATCACCAGCACCAGAAACATCGAAAACCTCTTTTGATTCCGCCTTTAATTTTATTGCATTTTTTCTTTGTCTTGAAACTAAAATCATTCCAGATTTGCCCATGGTTACTAATAAATGATCAAAATTAAATTTTGAAATTAATTTTCTAGAAGAATCAATAATTTGTTTTTCATTAATTATTTTCTTATTTATTACAGCCTCTAATTCCTTAATGTTTGGAGTAATTATTGTAGCTCCTCTATATTTTTCAAAGTCTGAACTTTTTGGATCAATTATTATTGGTTTTTTATGGCTTTTTGAGAAACTTATTATTTTTTTTAAAATATTTTTTGTTATTAAACCTTTATTGTAATCTGATATAACAACCGCATTAGTTTTTAAAATTTGTTTCTTTGAACATTCATATATTTTTTTTTCTATTTTTTTACTGATAGGGATTGTATTTTCTTTATCAACTCTAAGTATTTGTTGGTCGTTTGCTATAAAACGAGATTTTGTAATTGTCGGTCTATTAGAATCCTTAATTATATTCTTATGAACATTTATTTTTTCTAATTTTTTTTCTACTTCTTTGCTAACTGAATCATCTCCGAGTAAACTAACTAAATAAGTTTCTGTTGCTAATGTACTTAAATTTCTAACAACATTACCAACTCCGCCTAACATTTTAACTTCTTTATTTATATCTAAAACAGGTATTGGCCCTTCAGGAGATATTCGGTTGGTAGTTCCAATTACATATTCATCTAACATAAGATCGCCTAGACAAAAAACTTTACAATTCAATAATGATAAAATATTTTCAGATATATTATTTGACATATTTTTAATTAAAATATTTCATCTATAACGGCGCACATCAAATGTCCTACTAAAATATGAAGTTCTTGTATTCTTGCAGTCTCATTAGCTGGGACACCCAAAATAAAATCAGAAATTTTTTTTAAATGTTGTTTATTTGGATATTTCTCTTTTGTTAAAATAACAGATATTATTTTCTTTTTTTTAGCTAATTTTAATGCGTTAATCACGTTTTTACTTTTTCCTGAAGTAGTTATTCCAATAGCAATATCTCCTGCCTTACCTATAGATTCTATTTGTCTTGAAAAAATTTCGTTAAATGAAAAATCATTTCCAATTGCAGTTAACGCCGAAGTGTCCGTTGATAATGATATAGCAGGAATAGATTTTCTTTTTTTTTTATATTTTACAACTAATTCTGCTGCTATATGCTGTGCATCAGATGCACTACCTCCATTTCCAAATAAAATTATTTTGTTACCTTTTTTTAGTGTTTTAATTACAAGATTTAAAAAAATATTAAAATCATCAAAATTTTTCTTTAAAAAAATATCTATACTTGAAATATGATTGTTTATTTCATCTTCAAATATTTTTCTTATATTTAATTTTTTCATATCTAAATTTTGAATTATTTAATAATATTAGTATTATTAGTTAG
>CAYXBD010000035.1:0-6261 GCA_964463275.1 uncultured Alphaproteobacteria bacterium
AAAAAAGACCAAAAGGTAAATTAATTTGGATTAATGCTTCTAGCATTGGGGAATATTTCGCAACGCTTTCATTAATAAAAAAAATCAGAAAAATTAAACCAAAAACAAAAATATTGCTTACAACAAACACAAAAACATCTGCTTTGCTTGCTCAAAAGATCACAAATAAAAATATTTTTCACCAATTTACTCCTCAGGATAATCCTTTAGTTATTAAAAAATTTCTTAATTACTGGAAACCGTCTTTAGTGCTATGGATGGAATCTGAATTCTGGCCAATAATTTTAGATGAGACAAAAAAGTATGGAATAAAAATTATATTACTTAATGGTAGAATGTCTGATAAATCTTTTAAAACTTGGAATTACTTTAAATTCTTTTTTAAAGAAATAATCTCGAATTTTACTTTAGTCTTGAGCATGTCAAAATTCGATCAAAAAAATTTTAAAAAACTTGGAGCAAAAAATATAAATTTTATAGGTAATTTAAAATTTTCTAATAACGAACATACTTACAATAGGCTATTGGAAAAAAAGATAAAAAAAATTATATCTAATCGTTCTGTCTGGTTGGCTGCTTCCACTCATCATGGTGAAGAGGTTTTTGCAGCAAGTATTCATGTAAAATTAAAAGAAAGATTAAATTTAAAAAATTTATTAACAATCATAGTTCCAAGGAATATCAAAAGAGCTGACGGAATTAAAAAAGAAATTGAATCGCTTGTTCCTTTAACAAAATTATTTCAGTCAAAATCAATTACTTCAAATACTGAAATAGTAATTGATAATTCAATAGGACAATTAGATATGTGGTATAAAAATGTAAAAACAGTTTTTTTAGGAAAATCTTACCCACCCAAAGGAGGACAAAATCCAATTGAACCTGCAAGAAATGGATGCGCTATTATTTCAGGAAAAATGTCAAATTTCAAAGAAATAGAAGAAGAAATGTTACGTAATAAATGCCTAATAAGAGCAAATAAACCTTCTAAATTTTATTCGATAATTGAAGATTGTATTAAGAAAAACAACTATATAAAAAATGTAAGAAAAAACGCTGAAAAATATGTTAAATCAAAATCTTTTGTATTAGATAAAACTATGAAAATAATTCAAAAATATTTAGTTTAATTATTTCCAATTGAATGGTATTGAAAACCATTTTTTATAATTTCTTTTGAATATATATTTCTTAAATCTAAAATTATTGGTTTTTTCATTAATTTTTTAACCTTTAAAAGGTCTAAATTTTTAAATTGATTCCATTCCGTTACAATTACTAAAAGACTAGAATTTTTAATAACTTCATATTCGTTATTACAAAATTCTATAGATTTAGATAATTCTTTTTTCGCGTTTTCCATTCCTTTGGGATCATATATTTTTATTTTTGCCTTGGTTTTAGATAAATCTTTAGCTAGTTTTATTCCTGGACTTTCCCTTACATCATCTGTATTTGGTTTGAAGCTAATACCTAAAAGTCCAATTTGAATATTATTAAATTTATTTTTTATAATTTTTTTAATTCTTTGAAATAAAGATTTAATTCTTAATTCATTTGCTTTATCGACAGCTTTAACAATTTTTAAATCTACTAAATTTTTATTTGCCTGATAAATAAGGGACTTTATATCCTTAGGAAAACAGGAGCCTCCGTAACCTGGACCTGGGTGCAAAAATTTAGGTCCAATTCTACCATCTAATCCGATCGCTTTAGCAACTGTTTCAACTTCTGCTCCAATATTTTCACATAAATCTGCTATTTCATTTATAAAACTAATTTTATTGGCAAGGAACGAGTTATTTGCATATTTTATTATTTCTGCTGTTTCATTGTTAGTTACAACATAAGGTCTTTTTAACTTTTTATAAATTTTTTTTAAAAATTTTTCAGCCTTTTTAGATCTAGAACCAATTATTATTTTATCTGGTTGCATAAAATCGTTTATCGCTGCTCCTTCCCTTAAAAACTCAGGATTTGAAACAACATCAAATGTTTTAATTGGTCTATTTTTTTTTATTACATTTTCAATTCTTCTAGATGTACCCACGGGAACTGTTGATTTAGAAACTACAACTGTATAACCTTTAATTTTTTTAGATATTTGCTTCGCAACTTGATCAACAAAATCTAAATTACTTTCACCATTTTTTTTTGAAGGCGTACCGACGCAAATAAAAATTACATCAGATTTTGAAATATTATCAGAATATTCATTTGTAAGACTTAATCTGTTACTTTTTAAATTTTTTTTAAAAAGATCTTCAAGGCCGGGTTCAAAAAAAGGTATTATTCCTAATTTTAGTTTTTTTAATTTATCTAGATCTTTCTCAATACATGTTACGTTAAATCCAAAATCAGCCAAGCAGGTAGCTTGAACAAGACCGACATATCCTGCTCCTATAATAGTTATCTTCATTATTATTTAATTAAGTGGGATTGAATATGTAAAAAGAAAGGTTTCTGTGCCAGGATTATTCTCATCGAGACTTGCATTTGATAAATGGTGCACTTCTACTCCGATTCTAGAGCCATTTTTTCTTCTATAAGCTAAATCCAAACCTGATCTAAATTCAACTATATGTCCTAGTTCTTTCCCGTCTCCTCTTTCATAAAGTCCTGGTGCAAAACTCGGCGTTACAACAATTTTGTCGGTTAAGTAAAGATCCATTCTAATTCCAGCATAAACATGAAAACCATGATCTGTATTAATTAATCCTCCAAACATTGGTTTAAAAGGACCGTATCTTGTTCCATGTCTATATTCCACATTAAATAAACCAGATGTTCCTGAATCATTCCAATCCCAAAGGCCACCTCCAAATGTAAGCAAATTTTTATCATTTCTTTCCTCGGCAAAACTTACTCCAAAAATGAAAGATAAAAAATAAATTAAGAAAAAAGTTTGAATTATTTTTTTAAACATAATTTTTTTAGGCAGCATTTTTTAAAATATTTTCAAGTTCTTTTGTTGCTGTTTCTTTATCTAATTTTTTCATGGCAGCTAATTCTCTAGCTAATCTATCTAAAGCTGATGCATAAATCTGTTTTTCACTAAAAGAAGATTCATCAAAAGAATCTTTTTTATATAATTCTTTTAAAACTTCTGCTATTGAAACCAAATTTCCAGATAAAATTTTTGTTTCGTATTCTTGTGCTCTTCTGCTCCACATAGTTTTTTTTTTCTTTTTTGCTTTGGCTTTAAGAACTGCAATTGCATCTTTTAATCTATTTGCTGTACTAAGTTTCCTTAATCCAAGATCTTTAATTTTCTCAACTGGGATTCTCAAAACTACCCTTTCATTAATTGATATAATAAGAACTTCTATTCGTTTACCATTAATAATTTCTTTTTTTATTGCTAGGATTTTTCCTGGTCCATATGAAGGATAAACAACATGGTCGCCTTTATTAAATATTGCTTTAGAATTTTTTTTACCTTTTACCATTTATTCTCCTTTACCTGGTTTTTCACTAAATAATTCTTTTTTATTTTCTTCTTTAGCCATTTTGTCTTGTTCTTCTTTAGAATAACTTTGTTTTTTTTTAGAGATATTTGGCCATGTTTCAGAAAATTTTTTATTTATTTCTACCCAATCTTTAGCAGTATCATCTGTATCGGGAGTTATTGCTTCGACTGGACACTCAGGTTCACAAACTCCACAATCAATACATTCATCTGGATGAATAACTAACATGTTTTCGCCTTCGTAAAAACAATCAACAGGACACACCTCCACGCAATCAGTATACTTACATTTTATGCATTTTTGATTAACAACGTAAGGCATAGGGCATCTAAACCATTATATCATAAATTACCACAATTTTGGATATTTTCTTCAATATAAATCTGTTTAAAAACATAAGGTAAAATGCCACCATTTGTTAAATATTCAAGTTCTTTTTTGCTATCAATCCTTACCTTAAGCTTGATCATTTTCTTTTGTTTGTTTTTATAAGTTATATAACATTTTATTAATTTATTAGCTTCTAGATTGTTATCCAAATCCATGAAATCAAAAATTTCGGCGCTTGTAATTTTAAGACTTTTTGCATTTTCTTTTCCTATAAATTGTAATGGTAAAACGCCCATACCGATAAGATTAGTCCTATGAATTCTTTCAATTGTTTCAAACAATACTGCTTTAACACCTAATAAACTAATTCCTTTAGCTGCCCAATCTCTTGAAGATCCTGTTCCATATTCTTTTCCAGCAACAATAACTGAAGGAACTTTCATTTTTTTATACTTTTTGGACAATTCATAAACAGAAGGTATTTCCATATTTGAAAAAACGCCTCTCGTCATAACCTCATGGTTTCCTCTTCTTGAACCATAAGTGTTAAAATCAAAAGGCTTAACTTTGTTTTTTTGTAAATACTTTGAAGTAATTGAATTTGATTTTATTTTTCCTGCTGGAGAAATATGATCAGTAGTAACAGAATCGCCTAATAACGCAATAATTCTAGCATTTAAAATATTGCCAATTTTTTTTTCTTGATTATTTATTTTTTCAAAAAAAGGAGGTTTCTTTATATACGTGCTTTTTTTAGACCAATTATATAAATCAGATTTATTAAGTTTGTTTTTTTTATTCCATCCTTTTTCTCCTTTAAAAATTCTTGAATATCTTTCTTTAAAAATCTTTGGCGATAATATTTTATTTAAAACTAAATCAATTTCATTTTGTTTTGGCCATATATCTTTTAAAAAAATTTTTTTATTTTTTTTACTTATTCCTATTGGATCTTTATAAAAATTAACATTAATATTACCAAAAATTGCAAAAGCAATTACTAAAGGTGGCGAAGCTAAATAATTTGCTTTAATCAAAGAATTAATTCTTCCTTCAAAATTTCTATTTCCAGATAACACTGAACAAACGGTTAAATTTTTTTCTACAATTTTTTTTTCAATTTTTTCTTCTAAAGGTCCAGAGTTTCCAATACATGTAGTGCAACCATAACCAACTAAATTAAACCCTAAGTTATCCAAATATTTTTGTAAATTTGCTTTCTTTAAATAATCTGTTACAACCTTGCTTCCTGGAGCTAAAGAAGTTTTAACCCATGGCTTGACATTTAAACCTAATTGTAAAGCTTTTTTTGCTAACAATGCAGCGGCAACCATTAAAGTAGGATTCGATGTATTTGTACAACTAGTTATTGCCGCAATTACAATACTTCCATTATTAAGTTGTAAATTGTCTTTTTCTTTTAAATTATAATTTTTCTTAAAATTTTTCGATATTTCTGGTAGTCTGACCAAATCTTGTGGTCTTTTAGGTCCGGCAATTGATGTTTCAATTTTATTTAATTCAAAATCTATTTTTTTGTTAAATTTTATTTTTTTATTATTTTTGTTAAATAAATTTTGTAACTTTAAATATTTTTTTATTAAATCAATATGTTTTTTATTCCTAGCTGTTAATTTCAAATACTCTAATGTTATATTGTCAACTGGAAAAAACCCACAGGTTGCGCCGTATTCTGGGGCCATATTTGATATAGTTGCTCTATCAGGCAAAGATAAACTTCGGACACCTTCACCATAAAATTCAACAAATTTTCCAACCACGTTCTTTTTTCTTAAGAGATTGGTTAAATTAAGTACTAAATCAGTAGCGGTTACACCTTCTTTTAGTTTTTTCTTTAAATTTACACCAACTACTTCAGGAACTGTTATTGATATTGGTTGGTTTAACATAGCTGCTTCTGCTTCAATTCCACCAACTCCCCATCCAAGAACGCCTAAAGAATTAATCATTGTGGTATGACTATCTGTGCCAACAAGAGTATCGGGATAAACTAATGTGCCGGTTCTAGTTTTTTTTATAGTTACAACTTCAGCTAGGTACTCCAAGTTGACTTGATGACATATGCCATTTCCCGGAGGAATAACTTTAAAATTTTTAAAAGATGACTGACTCCATTTTAAAAAATCATATCTTTCTGAATTTTCTTCATATTCCCTCATAACATTTTTTTTAAAGGCCATATTATTACCAAAAAAATTAACATTTATTGAATGATCTACAACAAGATCAACGGGAATAACAGGGTTAATCTTTTTTATATTCCTTCCCATTTTAAAAACTTTATCCCTCATAGCAGCCATATCTACTATTGCCGGTATGCCGGTAAAATCTTGCATCAATATTCTGCTTGGTTTAAAAAAAATTTCTGAAGAATTAGAACTTTTAATTAAATTTTTAATTTGATTAATATTATCAATCTGATTTCGCAATAAATTTTCTA
>CAYXBD010000036.1:0-6002 GCA_964463275.1 uncultured Alphaproteobacteria bacterium
ATAACTGTAGTAAATTTCCTGAACTCACTAGAATAAGCATAAAAAAAGAAAATAAGTTTAAATAACAAAAGAAACGAGCTATAGATGTATCCTCTTTCATATAACCAATAGAATAAAACTGAACTGTTGCAGAAATAATGTTTACTATCAAAATCATTATAGAAATTAAAAAATCTATATTTATTGACCAAGTAGATATTAAATTTCCAGAGTTGAGCCAATTAAATAAAAGAAATTCATAGGTGGCGTTGTTATTTATAATATCTTTAATAAGTAAAAATGAAAAAAAAGTAGCTAATAAAATATTAAATGTAGATACGTATATTAAGATTTTTTTATTTAAAAAATTGGAAAGAAAAACAAAAATAAAAAAACTTATTAAAGGTAAGAAAATTGGGAGTAAGTACATTTTATCCTTTTAAGGAATTAATATCATCAACATGTATAGAATCTTTTTTTCTAAAGAAAGTCATCATTATAGCTAAACCTACTGCAGCTTCAGCTGCAGAAACACTTAAATTAAAGAAGACGTATATTTGCCCAGCAATGTTTTGATAATAATCAGCAAAAGCAACAAAATTTATATTTGCCGATAGAAGTATCAATTCTATAGACATCAATACAACAATTAAATTTTTTCTATTTAAAAATATTCCTAATAAACCAATTGTAAAAATAATTACTGAAAGATATAAATAATATATAATTGGAATTTCCATTTTTTTTATTTCTTCAAAATTTGTTTATAAATATTTTGTTTTTTTGTTCCTTCTCTTTTTCTAAGTGTTAATAATATTGCACCAATCATAGCAACCAAAAGAATGATTCCAGATAATTGAAAAAGTAAAAAATAATCAGTATATAAAACGTTTCCAATTATTTTTGTATTTTCAAAAATTTCATTAGTTATTTTATTTTCAGTTACATTTTTTTTAAGAAAACTTAATTTTGACTGGCTTACTACATAAAGTAATTCTAGTAAAATTATAAAACCAACAAATAGCCCTATGGGTAAATAGTTTGAGAAACCTTGTCTCAGTTTGGCAGTATTTATATCTAGCATCATAATAACAAATAAAAAAAGAACTGCTACAGCGCCGATATAAACTATAAGAAGTATCATTGCTAAAAATTCTGCCTCAGAAAATAAAAAAAGTATTGCGGCATTAAAAAAAACTAATATCAAAAATAAAACTGAATGTATGGGATTCTTAGATAATATTACTAATAAAGATGAAGTAATTGTTATTATTGATACAATAAAAAATAAAAAAATAGTCAAAATAAATTTATTAAAAAAGTTTTTATCTATACTTTGAATCTAAACTCAATCTTTCTCTAATTTCATTCTCCCATATATCTCCGTTCTTTAAAAGTTTTTCTTTATTGTATAAAAGCTCGGATCTAGTTTCCGTAGAATATTCAAAATTAGGTCCTTCTACTATAGCATCAGTTGGACAAGATTCTTCACACAATCCACAATATATACATTTGTTCATATCAATGTTATATTTTGTCGTACTTCTTACACCATTTTTATCAGCAGGTCCTGTTTCAATAGAAATTGCTTGAGCTGGGCATATGGCTTCACATAGTTTACAACCTATACATCTTTCTTCACCTGAAGGGTATCTTCTTAAAGCATGCTCTCCTCTGAACCTAGGGCTTATAGGACCTTTTTCATTTGGATAATTCAAAGTTACACGCCTTTTAAAAAGATATTTAAAAGTAGTAATTAGACCAATAAACAAGTCTCTAAAAAGTGCAATTTTTAATAATTTAAATAAAAATTCTTTAAACATATTTAAAAAAAACAAGGTAAGAAGATGTTAAAAATAACCATAATAGTGATAGTGGCAAAAAAACTTTCCAACCTAGTCTCATTAATTGGTCGTATCTAAATCTAGGAAACGTTGCTCTAACCCAAACAAATAAAAATACAAAAAAAGATACTTTGATAAAAAACCATATATAACCAGGTATATAATTAAATATTTCTAAATCCATTGGAGGTAACCATCCGCCAAAAAAAAGGATTGTTGTCATAGAGCTCATTAAAACAATATTTGCATATTCTCCTAAAAAAAATAAAGCAAATGGAAATGAAGAATATTCAACATGGTATCCAGATACAAGTTCTGCTTCTGCTTCAGGTAAATCAAAAGGAGCACGATTTGTTTCAGCTAGAGTAGATATAAAAAAAATAACCATCATTGGAAAATGTGGTATAAAATACCACAAATTTTTTTGTGCTAATATAATTTCTGATAAATTTAATGAACCTGCAGATAATAAAACACTAATTATTATTAAACCTATAGATACCTCATAAGAAACCATTTGAGCTGTTGAACGCATAGCACCTAGAAAGGCATATTTAGAATTGCTTGCCCAGCCAGCCATTATTACTCCATAAACACTTAATGAAGAAACAGCAAATAAATACAAGACACCAACATTGATATTTGATAAAACCATTCCTTTGTCAAAAGGAATTACTGCCCATCCTATTAAACTTAACACAAATGTAATAATAGGAGCTATTAAAAAGACATATTTATCAGATCCATAAGGAATAATAATTTCCTTTGTTAATAATTTTATTCCATCAGCTATTGGTTGAAATAATCCTAGTGGTCCAACTACATTAGGACCTTTTCTTAATTGCATAGCAGCAATAATTTTTCTTTCAATGTATGTTAATAAAGCAACAAATATTAATAAAGGAATAATAATTAATGTTATTTTTGAAATTATAATTAGTGTGTCATAAAACATTTTTTATTTCCCATTTCCATTTAATTCTTTTGAACATTTGTTCATAACTTTCGATGATTTTGTTATTGCATCTGTTAAATAAAAATCATTTATTGGTAAAATAAATTTTTCATTAGATATTTTTCCTTTATTACCAAACTTTATAAATTCATTATTAATATTTTCCTTTGGTGAAGAAAAAATTTTACTATTTTCTTTTATCAATCTTTTTCTAACATCATAAATATCATAATAATCAAACTTTTTTTTTAATTTTTTTCCTATGGCAACAATTATTTTCCAATCTTCTTTCGCTAGACCAGGAGGATTGCATGCTTTAAAAGTTGTTTGTAATCTACCTTCTGTGTTTATATAAGTTGCATTTTTTTCACTATAAGCTGAACCTGGTAAAATAACGTCTGCATGTTCGGCTCCGAAATCTCCATGGGTTCCTTGGTATATGATAAAAGAATTTATTAATTTTTTAATATCTATTTGGTCGACTCCTAACAGATAAATGAAATCTAATTTCTTTTTATTAGATAAATGATAAAGTCTATCAAGATCAAAATTATTTTTTTTAGAATAAAATTTTAAATCTAGTGCCCCAACTCTTGATGCAGAATTGTGAAGACAATTAAGTCCGTTCCAAACAATATCCTTATTTTTTTTTTGAATTATTTTGAAAGAAATACATAATTTATATATACAACCCAAAAAAGAATTAGAATCATTTCTAGTAAATATATTATCGCCAATAACAAGCAGTGGTTTTTTTGCTTTTTCTAATTTTTTTGATAATAAGTTTTTTTTGTTAATTGTATCACTTAATATTGATGGATTGTCTCCTAAGAACTTACATGGATAATTTATATCGAATTTTGGTCCTATAGAAAAAATTTCAAAATTTCCTTGAAGATATCTTTTTCTAATTCTAGTGTTTATTATTGCTGCTTCTTTTCTTGGATTTGTTCCTATTAAAAGACAAAAATCCGAATCCTCAATTCCTGAAATAGTACTATTAAATGTATAAGCAACTCTTGGTATTGATTGATAGGATGCGTTGTTTTGCGAACATAAAAGATTATCTGATCCATGCATTTTAAATAAATCTTTTAATAAAATAATACTTTCACAATCAACTTGATTTCCAATAACAGCCGCTATTCTTTCTTTTTGTATTTTTTTAAGATTTGTTTTAATAAAATTTAACGCCTCGTCCCAAGTAGATTCTATTAATTGATTTTCTTTTCTTATATATGGTTTATCTAATCTATTAAATTTTAAACCATCATAAGAAAAACGTGTCTTATCAGAAATCCATTCTTCATTAATTTCATCATTTACTATAGGAAGTACTCTCATAACTTCATTATCTCTAGTGTCCAGTCTAATATTAGAACAAATTGCATCAGAAACATCTATTGACTCAGTTTTACTTAATTCCCAAGGTCTTATAGTTAAAGAAAAGGGTTTTGAGGTCAGAGCGCCCACTGGGCAAATATCTATCATATTTCCTGAAACTTCAGATGATAAAGTTTTATCTAAATATGATGTTACTTCCATATTTTCACCCATTCCTATTGCTCCAAGTTCTGGGGTGCCAGCAACTTCAGTTGCAAAACGAATACATCTTGTGCAGTGGATGCATCTGGTCATAGTAGTCTTTATTAATGGTCCAAATTTTTTTTCTTTAACTGCTCTTTTATTGTATATAAAACGACTTTTATCTTTTCCATAACTCACAGCAATATCCTGTAAGTCGCATTCTCCACCTTGATCGCAAATAGGACAATCTAATGGATGATTTATCAAAAGAAACTCCATAACACCTTTTCTTGCTTTTTTTACAAGATTTGTAGTAGTTTTAATTTTCATACCTTCAGAACATGGCACGCTACATGAGGCTACAGGTTTAGGATTCCCTTCTACTTCTACCAAGCACATTCTACAATTTCCTGCTATTGATAATTTCTCGTGATAACAAAAAATAGGTATTTCTATACCTAGTTTTTCACATGCTTGTAAAATTGTTGTTCCAGACTCAACTTTTATTTTTTCATTATCTATTAAAACTTCTATCATTACGCTACTTTCTTCTTTGAACTGTTATTTTTTTGGATTCTTTCCTCAATTAAGAATCTAAAATTCTTTATTAAGCCTTGAATTGGCCAAGCAGCAGCATCGCCTAAAGCACAAATTGTGTGTCCTTCAACTTCCTTAGATACATCATATAATGTGTCAATCTCATCAATTGTCCCTTTCCCTTTAGAAAATCTTTCCATAACTCTCCACATCCAGCCAGTTCCTTCTCTGCATGGTGTACATTGTCCGCAACTTTCTTTTTTATAAAATCTTGAAATTCTAGCAATAGCTTTTAATAGATCAGTTGATTTATTCATTACAATAATACCAGCGGTACCTAAACTGCTATTTACTTTTTCTAAACTATCAAAATCCATATGGATATCATCGCAAATTTTTTTTGGTATTAAAGGGACAGATGATCCACCAGGAATAACTGCTAACAAGTTTTTCCATCCTCCAGTTACTCCGCTAGCATACTTTTCTATCAATTCTTTAAGTGGAATTCCTAATTCTTCTTCAACATTACATGGTTTGTTAACATGACCTGAAATACAAAATATTTTTGATCCTGTGTTGTTAGGTTTTCCAAGAGAAGAAAACCATGAACTTCCTCTTTTTAAAATATCTGGCACAACAGCAATTGTCTCTACATTATTTATAATTGTTGGACATCCATATAAACCTATAATCGCTGGAAAAGGTGGTTTGAGTCTAGGTTGGGCTTTTTTTCCTTCCAAACTTTCTAACATCGCGGTTTCTTCTCCTGCTATATAAGCGCCAGCACCTCTATGTAAATAAATATCAAAATCCCATCCTGAGTTGCAAGAATTTTTTCCTATTAAACCATCTTCATAAGCTTCATCTATAGCTTTTTGTAATATTTTTGCTTCATTATAAAACTCACCTCGAATATATATATAACAGGTATGTGCTCCAATTGCATAACTTGATAACAACGACCCTTCTATAAGTTTGTGAGCTTCATATCTTAAAATATCTCTGTCTTTACACGTTCCAGGTTCACTTTCATCCGCGTTAACAACTAAATATTTTGGAAGTTTTGTTTTTTCTGGTACAAATGACCATTTTAATCCAGTTGGAAATCCAGCTCCTCCTCTTCCTCTAAGGTCAGATAATCTAATTTCCTCAATTATCCA
>CAYXBD010000037.1:0-1318 GCA_964463275.1 uncultured Alphaproteobacteria bacterium
TCAACAAACTTTACATCAACCATTTTAACTTTATGGTCTTTTGCTGCTTTTAACACATCAGCTGGTGTATTACATTTTAAATCCATGATGTAAACCTCCAAAAAAAATATCGTGAATTCTTATAATTAATAAGATTAAAAAATAATATTTTAAATAGCATTGTTTCCTTTTTCTCCAGTTCTAATTCTTATTGCTTCTTCAATATTTGTTACAAAAATTTTACCATCTCCAATTTTTCCAGTGTTCGAAGTTTTTTGTATTGTATCAATAGCTTTTTTTAATAATTTTTCCTCAACAACCACTTCAATTTTTATTTTTGGTATAAAATCAACTATATATTCCGCACCTCTATATAATTCAGTATGCCCTTTTTGTCTTCCAAAGCCTTTGCTATCTAGCACTGTCATTCCATTAATACCAATTTTACTTAATGCTTCTTTTACTTCATCTAGTTTAAATGGTTTAATTATAGCTTCAATTTTTTTCATAATAATATTATTACAGCATAAAATGTGCCAAAATAGCAAAAAAGATGCTTTTTTTGTCATTTTATTACTTTTTTTATTTTATTTAATAAAGATATCATTTTTTTTGAATTTAATCTTCCTGTATTAACATTTCTTGGACTTGGGTGATACGAACCTATAAGTGTAAATTTATTATTGATTTTATATGAAACTCCGTGTGAAAATTTAAATTTATAACTATTATCAATATAATTGCTATCTTTAAAAAATTTTATACATGCATCAAATGCTATTTTTCCTAATGCTAAAAAAATTTTACTTTTTTTTAATAATTTTGTTTCTTTTTTAAAGAAATAAAAACAGTTTGTCAGTTCTTGTGTTGTTGGTTTATCTTCAGGCGGAACGCACTTTAAGACAGGCGTCATATATGAATCATACATTTTTAACCCATCATTTTTACTTTCTGAAGTTGATTGATTTACTAATTTTACTTTATGTAAACAACTGAGTAAAAAATCAGCAGATTTATCACCAGTAAAAACTCTACCAGTTCTATTCCCACCATGTGCCGCTGGAGCTAATCCTAAAATTATTAATTTTCCATTTTTATTACCATATCCAATAACAGGTTTACCCCAGTAATTCCAATTTTCAAATCTTTTTGTTTTATTACGAGCTATTTTTTCTCTGAAATTGACAAGCCTTTTACATTTTTTGCACTCTATTATTTCTTGATTAAGATTTTTCCAGTTATTTAATGACAATTTTGTTTTGATTATAAAAAAAAAAAAAAAAGGCTAATAATAATATAAATAATATCCGTTTTTATAAAGTATTTTAATAATTAAAAA
>CAYXBD010000037.1:1328-5817 GCA_964463275.1 uncultured Alphaproteobacteria bacterium
GCTATCTTTTCTCTGAAATCAACAAGCCTTTTACATTTCCTGCAAGAAATTATTTTTTGATTTATGTTTTTCCAGTTATTTTGTGACAACTTTTTTTTCTCTTGAAATTATAAATAAAAAAACGGCCCTTAACAAGGTGTCAAGAGCCGTTTATTTTTGAAGTTTAATTAAACTTCAGCGCATGCATAGCTATTAATTTCAAGGCCAACAGCTACTTCTGCTACTTTAGGTGTATACCAAGTCATTATTATTGACCTCCCTTTAAAGTTATTTTAAATTTATCTATTTTTTTTAATTGATCAAATAATTTTTTTTGTATAAAATAATCGATAAATTCGATTAATATATTTTATGTTTCATCCAACTTTTAGACAATTAAAATATTTAGTATCTGTTTCAAAATGTTTACATTTTGGTAAAGCAGCTAAAGAATGTTTCGTTAGTCAATCTACTCTTAGTTCTGGAATACAAGAATTAGAAAAATTATTAAATATTAAATTAATTGAAAGGACAAAAAGAAAAGTTTTTTTAACTCCTTTAGGGGAAGAAATTGCAAAAAAATCTCAAAATATAAATATTGAGATGAATGATGTTTTGGATTTGGCTAAATCAGCACAAGAGCACATGTTTGGTGAAACAAGTCTAGGAATTATACCAACAATCGCGCCTTATTTATTACCTAAATTAATGCCAAAAATTCGAAAACAATATCCTTCTTTATCTCTTAAACTTGTTGAAGATCAAACAGCAAATATTTTAAACATGCTTTATTCTGGGAATTTGGATTTAGCATTAATTGCAACACCTTATAAAACAGAAAATTTACATGTTGAATTATTAATAAAAGATTATTTCCATGTAGCACTTCCAATAGAAAATTCTTTAGCAACAAGTAAAAAGAAATCATTAAATAATAAAGATATTAGCAATAGCAATATGTTGTTATTAGATGAAGGACATTGTTTAAGGGATCATGCTCTTCAAGCATGCGGTAAAGAAGCTATGCAGAATATAGATGCTTTTAAAGCCACAAGCCTATTAACATTGGTACAAATGGTTGCAAATAATAGCGGAATAACTTTATTACCTGATTTAGTCATAAATTCTGAATTGATTAAAAGTAGTAAAATTAAAATTTTAGATTATGAAAATAACCAAAACTATAGAAAAATAGCAATGTGTTGGAGAACTTCTACGCCAAGATCAAAAGATTTTTCCAAATTTGCTGATTTTTTTAAGACTAATATTTAATTTTAATGTAGTGTATCGACAATTCTTTTATATTCTTTAGGATCATTTACTTTTTTGAAAACACCGTAGAATCTGACATATCCTATTTTATCTTTTTCTTTAAGTGCCTTTAATATATATTCCCCTATAGTCTTTGTTGGCACACTATCTTTTCCAATATCTTGAATTTTTTCGTTCACTTCATTAGATATTTGTTCAGTTTTCTTTTCTTGATCTACACAACCATTTAACGCTATTTTTACAGATTGAAAAATTCTTTCTCTATTAAATGGAATAATTTGACCATTTCTTTTAACAACTGTTAATTCAGGTCTAAAAATTCTTTCATAAGTTGTAAATCTATAGCCACTTCCACAAACACAAACTCTTCGTCTACGTATCATTGAACCATTTTTTGTAACACGCGAATCTGTCACAGTGGTCTCGTTAAGGTTGAAATTCTTAATATCTTTTTTTTGAATTGATTCGTTACAAATTGGGCATAATTGTTTATTTTTTTTTAACATTTTTTAGTTGTAATCTTATTTAATAATACAATATCTAGTATATATGAAATTATGTATACAATACAAGTATTTTGTTTGTCAAGAGAAAATATGTTGATAAAATGTTATTAAATAGGAAAGAAATGAGTATTAAAAGAATATTTTTTTTAACGTCTTTTGTTGCTATTTCAAGCTGTAGTGCTTTGGCACCAGCAGGTACTGATACAGCATTTAAATATTTAGGCATAACTAAAGGAATTGCAGATATAACTTCATACCAAACAACAGGAAAAACAATCAATGACCATCTTTTATCTGCTGCAATAGGGAAAGATTGTAAACTTGGAAGAGTTATAACAAAGAAACCGATATGCGTGCAAATTGATCCAAAATCTCAAAAATATACTATATTTAAGAAAGGTGATATTATAAGTAAAAATAATATTATCGATATGAAATTTCCTTCTGAAATATACGACTTTAATAAAACTTTAGAAAAAGATCTTAAAAAAAAGTTAAAAAATTCTAATCTTAAATTATTTAAATAATATTTTTTACAAGTTATCCTTGTAATAAAATTTTCTCATTTGCGTATTTTTTTGTAAATGGAATAAATAAGATTGTAACAATTAACATTATTATAGAAAAAAGTAAGAAATAATTGTACCCAGTTAAAATAACACTCCCATCATCTCTTTCATTATAAAAATTTATAATACTGGTATAAAGATTTCCAATAGCAATACTTAATAGAAAAATTGAAACAGTAATAGATTTTAATTTTTTAGGTGCTTGAGTATATGATATCTCTAAACAAGTTATAGATACAAAAATTTCACCACTTGTTAATATTGCATAAGCTAAAAATTGCCAACTAATATTTACTTCTTTTCCTAAATCAATCCAATATTGAATGATTGTGATTAGAACAAAAGATAGAAATGTTAAAAAAAAACCTATTATGATCTTGTTGACTGAATTAAGCTTTATGTAATTGTTTAATTTAGGATACAAATACTTGAAGAACAAAGGTGTAAATATTAATATCATTATTGGATTTGTTGACAAGATTTGCCCGCTAAGAATTTCTATTCCAAGAATTTCTCTATCCATTTTCTCAGCTTGAAGTATCCAAGAAGAGCCTGTTTGATCAAACAAGCACCAGAAAAAGGATACAAATATGAAAATTGTAAAAAGTTTTAATAAAATTTTTATGTTTTTACTTTTTTTTAATTCTAATAAGGTTTCTTTTCCTTCAGGTTTAATATGTACAAACCTATATCTTCCTGCCCAGAAAAATAACGTTGCTAGTACCATGAAGATTCCTGGGACTGCAAATGCAATAGTTGGAGAATAATGTTTTAATAAGTAAGGCGTTATTAAAGTTGATGTAAATGCTCCTAAATTAATTGCAATATAAAACCAACCATAAGCTTTGCTAATTAAATTGCTGTTAGTTTTGCTAAATTGATCACCTAAATGTGCAGATACACATGGCTTAATTCCACCAGATCCTATTGAAATAAATAACAAACCAAGGGACAAACCTAATATGGAAGGATCAATAGCAAGAACTAAATGACCTAAACAATAAATCAAGGATAAAATAATAATTGTTTTATATTTCCCAAAAAAAATATCCGAAATTAAAGCTCCAAATATTGGAAAAAAGTAAACAGCTGAGGTAAATAAATGAAAATAACCTTTAGCGTTTTGTTCAGAAATATTTGCTTCACCAGTAGTGAGAAAAAGATATTGCGTCATGTAGATTACCAATATTCCCTTCATTCCATAAAAGCTAAATCGCTCTGCTGCTTCGTTTGAAATAATATAAGGTATACCTTTAGGTAGTTTTTTTGTTTTTAAGGGATTGTGTAAATATTTATTCACTTACTTGTAGAATAATATCATTCATAAAATTATAACAGATTGAGAAATGACCTTCATTTGATTTTATAAACATTTCTTTTTTTTTTAATTTTTTTTTGTAATATTTGTTTGTAATAATTGGTACGGTTAAATCTTTATCGCCATGCCAGATATAAACTTTTCTTTTTATATTCTTTAATTCAAAACCCCAATCTTTAGAATATAAATTTGCATCTCTATGAATACCTGTAGTTCCATGTTTTATAGCTTCTTTAAAATTTTCCATTAATTTTATTCCTCTATTTATTGTAAATAATTTTGAATCAGATTTGGACAGAGGAATTTTATTTTTCCATCTAGTAAAATTTTTTTCAACATTACTGTTTAACAATCTCATTCTTAAGAAATTAATTAACAACCATGATATAAAAGGTTTTTTTCCGTAGTTTAATAACATTCCAACTCTACCTTTATTCATTCCTTTAGCATTATGAGGAGCCAATGGACAAACTATAGCTATGGATTTAAATCTATTACTTTTAATTGCGTTTGCACATGCAAGTGCAAAAGGTGCTCCACCTGAAACACCAATTATAGAAAATTTTTTGATTTTCAGTTTATTTGCAATTTCTAAAACAATTTTAGGCCAATCAGTTATTTTAAAATTTGAGATGGGATCAGATAATCCATAACCCGGTCTTTCTAACGCTATTACAAAGCATTTTTCTTTTTTTAATGGTATATTTTTTAATTCAAATCTGGAACCTGGCCACCCATGAAAATAAAAGATAGGAAAATTTTTTTTATTACCATAAATAGCGTAGCCAAATTTATTCCCATTCCTTAATTTAATTAAGGATTTCTCTTCAGGGAAAGATTTCATA
>CAYXBD010000038.1:0-5803 GCA_964463275.1 uncultured Alphaproteobacteria bacterium
ATTTTTAAGTTTCTTAAATTATTCATTAATTAATAAATTAGTTAAAAAAAAAAAAAAATATTGATTTTTTTTTGAAAAACGCTACATCATACCATGGACCAAAAAGTTAAAAATATCAAATTATATAAAAACGATTTACCTGTAAATGTTAAATTTAAAGGATCTGTTGCAATAGATACTGAAACTATGGGATTAAATATAAATAATGATAGACTTTGTTTAATTCAAATTTCAGATGGTAAAAATAATTCATATATAGTTCAATTTCTTAAAAATTGTTATGATGCGCCGAATCTAAAAAAAATCCTTAATGATAAAAATATTCTAAAAATTTTTCATTATGCTAGATTTGATATAGCTGTTATAAAAAAAAATTTAGGAATAATGTGTAAGCCAATTTATTGTACGAAAATTGCTTCAAAATTAGCTAGAACTTTTACTGATAGACATGGATTAAAAGATTTATGTAAAGATCTTTTAAAAGTAGATTTAAATAAACAAAGCCAAACATCAGATTGGGGAAATGATATTTTAACTGAAAAACAATTAGACTATGCAGCAAACGATGTTCTTTATTTGCATGAAATAAAAAATAAGCTTGATAAAATATTAGTGCGCGAAGGAAAACAGCACCTTGCTAAATCTTGTTTTGAATTTCT
Organism: uncultured Alphaproteobacteria bacterium; assembly: GCA_964463275.1. GTDB lineage: Bacteria > Pseudomonadota > Alphaproteobacteria > CAYOOR01. Next base: position 660 of record CAYXBD010000038.1, read on the forward strand.
TTCAACACGAGCAGAATTTGATTTGTTGGGATGGCAAGATAAAGATATTTTCGAACATAAATAACAAAAATACTGTTTATAAAAAAAATGACACAACAAATTATTAAAATTGCAAAAAAAGTTATAAATACTGAAATTAAAGGTCTGGAAATTTTATCAAAAAAATTAGATAAAAATTTTACAAAAGCTATAAATATTTTAAAGAAAACTAATGGCAAGATCGTAGTAACTGGAGTTGGTAAAAGTGGAATTGTTGCTAAAAAAATTGCTTCCACCTTATCATCAACTGGATCGCCCTCACAATTTATACATTCAACTGAAGCAAGCCATGGTGACTTAGGAATGATTAATAATAAAGATGTAGTTTTAGCATTTACTTTTTCAGGAAAAACAATTGAATTAAATGATATTTTTATATATTCAAAAGAAAGAAAAATTCCATTAATAATTATCACTGGAAAATCTAACTCAAAATTAGAAAATATTTCTACAGTTTGTATTGAAATATCAAATTTAAAGGAAGCTTGTCCGTTTAATTTAGCTCCAACAACATCAACTACAGCAATGCTGGTTTTGGGTGATGCAATCGCAGTTTCTCTAATGAAAAGTAAAAAATTTACAAAAAAAAACTTTTATTATTTTCATCCAGGAGGGCAATTAGGAAAAAAATTGTTATTAGTTAAAAATGTTATGCATTCTGGTAAAAAATTACCATTGATTAATGAAAATGTTCCTATGACAACTGCTATTATTGAAATGACTAAAAAACGTTTTGGTTGTTTGGGAGTTATATCAAAAAATAATAATCTTACTGGAATTATAACAGATGGAGACTTGAGAAGACATATGGAAAACAATATTCTAGAAAAAAGAACTTCTTGCATAATGACAAAAAAACCAAAAACCGTTGATGAAAATATTTTTGCAATTGAAGCTTTAAATATAATGAAAAAAAATAAAATTACCCAAGTTTTTGTTACAAAAAATAATAAACCAATTGGTATACTTCACATTCACGATTGTATAGAATTAGAATTAGCTTAATTTCGTTAATTAAATTGCTAATGATAAAAAAAAGAATTCTAAATTTATTTAGTATTGAACTAAATGCAAATAGTTACGAAAAATCTTTGTTTATAAGGAAACTTTACTATAAATCAGTACCTTATATTTTATCCTTATTTCTCATTACTATTTTTTTTTGGCAATCAATTTATAATTTTTATGAAGAAGGAAAAACTCCATTAAATCAAATAGAAAATTTGGAAAAAAAAAAAAATTTTACTTTTCAAGGAATTGATGAATTTAATCAACCTTTTTACTTACATGCAAAAAAATATCAAAAGATAGCTAATAGTAAAAACAAATTGTTGTTTAAAAAACCAAAAGCTGAAATAAATTTAAAAAAAGGAAAATGGCTAACAATGAACGCTGAAGAAGGTATTTTTGATATTGAACAACAAAAACTAGAATTAATAGGAAATGTTTTATTTTTACATAGTGATGGAGAACAAATTGATACAAATAATGCAATAATAGATTTAAAAAAAGCAAAAATTTACGGTAATAAAAAAATATTTGGAAAAAATGAAACTGTAAGTTTTTCATCAGAGGGTTTTGAAGTAAAAAAAACTGTAAAAAGTTTTCAACTATTTGGAAAGAGTAAAATAAAAATTAAAAATACAAAATAATTCAATCTATTTATGCTATTAAAAAAAAATTATCTTTTATTTCTTTTATTAATTTTTATTATTTTGATTGATAAAAATGTTTTTGCTGCTCCTTTGTGTTTTGAAGAGGAAGATAGTGTTGAGAATAAAAAATTTACAATAAATGAAAATTCTCTAGAAAAAAATAATGATTCCAATAGGAATAATGATTTAGAAAAAACTAATAATAAAAATAAAGATGAAGAAAGAAAAGATATAGAAATATCTGCAGATAATAAAATAGAAGTAGATAATGAACAAGGAGTAATGATTGTTACAGGAAATGCCTATGTAAAAGAAGGTTTGACTTCACTCCAAGCTGATGTATTAACTGCTTTTACCTGTGAAACAAAAAAAGGTGAAACAAGAATTATACAAATTAATGCTGATAACAATGTTGTAATTATATCAGATCAAGGAAAGGCTTTCGCAGAAAGAGGGATATATTTTGTTGAAAGTAATATTATAGAACTTTATGACAAAGTAAAATTAGAAAAAGAACGCGATATACTAATTGGAGACAAAGGAATTTTTAATGTTTCAACTGGTAAGGGAGAAATATCAATCGAACCAAATAAAGAAGGAGGTAGGAAAAAAGTTTATGGAATCATTAGGTCGAAAAAAAAATAGTGTTAAAAAAGAAGGTCTTTTAGTTAAAAATTTAAACAAATCTTTTTTAAAAAATGAGGTGTTAAATAATATAAATCTAGAAGTACATAGATCAGAAGCTGTTGGGTTGTTGGGACCAAACGGTGCTGGTAAAACTACTTGTTTTCATATTTTAACAGGACTTATAAAGCCAAATAATGGAAAAATTTTTGTTGATGGTATTGATATTACAAACTTTCCAATACATATACGATCAAAAATAGGTATAGGTTATTTACCCCAAGAACCTTCAGTTTTTAGAGGTTTGACGGTTGAAGAAAATTTGATGGGCATACTTGAATATACAGAGCCAGAGAAAAGTCAAAGAATTAATTTTTTAGAAGATCTTTTAAAAGATTTTGCTTTAATAGAAAAGAGAAATCAAAATGCAATGAAATTATCTGGTGGACAAAGAAGAAGGGTTGAAATTGCACGAACATTGTGCACAAAACCTAATTTTATTTTACTTGATGAACCTTTTACTGGTATTGATCCTTTACAATTAAATGAAATAAAAAGTTTAATAAAAAATTTAAAAAAGAGAGAAATAGGTATTTTAATTACAGATCATAACGTCAGAGAGGCTCTAAGCGTAATTGATAGAGCGTATATAATACATGAAGGAAATGTATTGATGCAGGGTAGACCAAAAGATATTATAAATAATAAGTTAGTTAAAAAAGTTTATTTAGGGGATGCTTTTAAAATTTAGTTATTAGACATATGAAAATAAAAAATAATATAGAATTAAATCAATCTCAAAGAGTCACAATTAATTTCCAAATGCAAGAGTCTCTTCAAATATTACAGCTATCTTATGCTGAAATGATTGAGAAAATAAATAAAGAATTAGAAAAAAATCCACTACTAGAACCTGAAGCCAATAAAGATAAAAAGGAATATAATAAAGATTCATATTTTAAAAGAGAGGAAAATAATTCAAAATCAGAATATATTGAAAAAACCTTAGAACAAAAAAAAAATTTAAGGGATCATATTAATGAGCAAATAAATATTGATATTAATAATAGTGAAGAAAAATTAATAGCTCTAAAATTTTTAGGACGTATAGATAACAATGGTTATATTAAAGATGATGACGTAGATAAGGTTACTAAGAAACTACAAATACAACATTGCAACATAACTAAAGCTTTAGTAGAAGAAACATTAAAAAAAATCCAAGACTTTGACCCTCCGGGTATTTTTGCAAGAAACCTATCAGAATGTATTGAGATTCAACTTAAATCAAAAAAATTATTCAACAGTAAATATCATTTTCTTGTAAAAAATTTAGAATTATTAGCAAAAAACGACATTGGCATATTATGTAAAAAAACCAGGCTTAAAAAAGAAGAATTATTAAGAATGATTAAAAATATCAAATCTTTAAATCCTAAACCAGCAAGCATTTATGATCATCAACCTAATATAAATATAATACCTGATATTATATTAAAACAAAATAAAGATAATTTTAAATTAGAAGTAAATCAATCACAGATGCCGAGATTTGATTTTAATAAAAAACTTTATGAAATAATTAAAAAAAAAAAATTATATGAAAGGGAAAAACAAAACTTATCTAACTGGGTAAAATCAGGTAAATTATTATTAGATTCTATAAAAAATAGAGAAAAAACTTTAGAAAAAGTTACTAAAGAAATAGTAAAACACCAAAAAAATTTTTTTAAAAAAGGAATAAATTATTTTTATCCTCTAACTCAAAAAGAAATTGCAAAAAAGACTGGCTTTCATGAAAGTACGATAAGTAGATGTACATCAAAAAAATATATTCAAACACCAAAAGGAATTTTTGAATTAAAATATTTCTTCTCAAGAGGAATAAATAGTGAAGATAAAGCTACATTGCTCTCTAACAAATTAATTAAAAATAAAATTTTAAGATTGGTTAAAGAAGAATCAAAAAAAAACATAATGTCTGATAAATATATTGTATTTAAACTCAAAAAAAATGGGATAAGTATTGCTAGAAGAACTGTTTCAAAATATAGAAAATTAATGAATATCCCTAGTTCTTATAAAAGAAAAAAACAATTCACTAGATATTTTTAAAAAAAAAAGTATAAAAAGAATTTTGTTTAAACAACAAACTGGGCAATTCCATCCTTAAATGAAAAATCAATATCCTTGTTTTCAGTTATTGTTATAAAAATATTTTCAGGCTTAATTCCGGGATTTTCGGATAAATTTTGAACCACTTTTTTATAAAACGCTTGCTTAGATTTATTAGAACGTCCCGATCGCATAACTAAGTGCATCATGACCCTATCTCCAATTTTATTTTGATATTGAAGACAATGCTCGCTTACTTGGTGAACTACTTGGTATCGATCATCATCAGGAAATCCCATAGTTTCTATAACCGCAGAATTTATCCCATCTGTTACTGCTTTAATATATTTCTTACCTTTACCCTCAAGTAAAGTAATTGTGACAAAAGGCATCAATTTCTCCTAAAATTATAATTATATTAAACATATTAAAAAAAAGTAAAACCTCTGATCAAAATTATTTTCTTTAAATACGTATTTCCACTTAGCTTAAAAAAGCTAAGTGGAAAAAATATTATATAGGAAAGCAAAAATGAATGTTTTGTATTTTATTGCTATTACAAAATTAAAAAACGTTACGTCTAATCCGTTCTTTTAACTTAGAAATCTTTTCTTCAACAGACTCTGTCTTGTAATAGCTATTTGTATCAGCAATAGTCTTATATAAGTTTGTTCTTCCAACGTTTGCTGTTCCATTATTTTTAGCTAAACG
>CAYXBD010000039.1:0-5735 GCA_964463275.1 uncultured Alphaproteobacteria bacterium
CTCTAGTTAAAGCTAGAATTACACCAATATTTAATGCCATTGAAATCATTGAAGACCCTCCATAACTTATAAAAGGAAGGGTGGTACCAGTTGTTGGAATAAGACCTATGGTTGAACCAATATTTACAAAAATCTGTGAACCTAATTGTATTACTAAACCTGAAACACTTAAAATGACAAAAAGATACTTTTCATTTTTTATTCTTTTACAAATCTTAAAAATAAGATATGTAAAAAAAGCAATAATAAACAAACAACCAATAATACCAAATTCTTCAGCGATAACAGAAAATATAAAATCTGTATGAGCGTCAGGAAGATTATCTTTTACTGTGCCCATCCCTGGACCTTTTCCAAACAATCCCCCTTCTTTTATTGCTTGTAATGATTTTGTTATTTGATAACTATCTCCAGTCGAAGAATACAAAAAATTATCAATACGTATTTTAATATTGTCCAAAAGAAAATAAGCGATGAAAGAAACAAAAGAGAAAAAAAGCGAACAAAATATTACCCACCTCCACTTTAATCCGCTAATAAATAATTGTCCAAAATAAATAAAAGAAATAATAACAAACATTGAAAAATCTGGTTGAAGCAAGATTAAACTTGAAACAAATAAATATAAAATAAATGAAAAAATTTGATTATTAATTAATTTAGATTTATTTTTTGAAGAAAAAATCCAAGCACATATTATGACAAAAGATACTTTTAAGAATTCTGATGGTTGAAAACTATATCCAAAAAAATACACCCACCTAGTTGCGCCTTTAACTTCAATTCCGATAAAAAAAAAAGAGTATAAAATAAAAAGAAAAGAAATAAAAAATACAAATAAAAAAAAACGTTTTATACCTAGTCTTGAAAATAAAGAAATAAAAAAAATAAAAAATAATGCAAAAGGAGTAAAAAATAAATGCTTTTTTACAAAATAATATGGCTCTAAATCATATTTAATTGCAATAGATGGAGTTGCGATAAAGGAGATTAAACAACCTATAACTATTAAAATAATTGTAGTTATAAAAATATTTCTATCAATACTTCTCCACCAATTATAAAGAAATATGTTTAGTTGGTCGTTTTGCATTTATTTTTTTCTAAATTTGTTTTACAAAATTAATAAATGAATTACCTCTATCTTCAAAATCTCTCCATTCATCTACAGATGAACATGCTGGAGATAACAAAACAACTGAAGGATTTCTTTTTTCAATCTCTTTTTTTGCTAAATTATATGAAAGTTTTACCGCTTCTTGTAAGTTATTTACAATAGTACAGTTTAAAAAATTTTTTAAATATTTTTGATATAAAAACTTTGTTTCACCTACTAAAAAAACATGCTTTATTCTAAAAAAATGTTTTTTTAATTTTTGTAAATTTTTTTCTTTAGCCCTACCTCCTAATATCCAATAAATATTATTAAAATTCTTTAAAGCTTGGTCTGTCGCATCAATATTTGTTGCTTTACTGTCATTGACAAATGTTATATTGCCAATCTGTCTTATTTTTTGCACTCTATGTGGTAAAACTTTGAAAGATTTAATAGAATTTTCAATTTTTATCCAATCAAAAAAACCTAATGATGAAATTACTGCATACACTGCTGCAATATTTTGATAATTATGCACTCCAAGAAAATTTCTAAATTGTTCTATATTAATTTTTTTCAAAATTCTTTTCTTTTCTAGATTCAAATTAATTATTAATTTTTTATCTTTAATATAAATATCTGCTTTATTATTTTTTCCTGATACAGTAATTATTTTTGAACATAATTTTTTTTTTAATTTTTTTACTAAAGAAAATGTGGTTTTATCATCCACTCCAATAATTGAAATATCATTCTTAGATTGATTATTAAAAATCTTAACTTTTTCAGATATATATTTCTCAAAGCTCTCGTGTCTATCAATGTGATCTTTTGAAATATTTAGCAGAACAGCTACATTAAATCTTGTTCTTTTAATTACTTCCAATTGATATGATGAAACTTCTAAAATATTAAAACTTTGTTTGAATCTTTTTAATTCAAAAACTGGTTTTCCTATGTTTCCACTAAGGCTATTATTAATTCTTAGTTTTTTAAAAATATGATTTAATAAACATACTGTAGTAGATTTACCGTTTGTACCTGTAACTCCAATATATTTTTCTTCAGGATTAAATCTAAAAAATAATTCAACATCGTTTACTATTTCAACTTTTTCTTTTCTTGCTTGTTTTAAAATTACATGTTTTTTTTTTCCTGAAGAAGGTATACCAGGTGACACAAGTAAAAAGGTCATTTTTTTTAAATTAGCTTTATTTAAAATTTGAATATTCAATCCATTCTTTTTTATTTTTGATAGTATTTTTTTATTATCATCCCAACCAAAAACATCGAAGCCTTTTTTTTTTAAAAATTTTATTGAACTAATTCCTGTTTTACTTAAACCTAAAATTCCTACTTTTTTATTTAAAAAAAAATTCATTACTTTATTCTTATTTTTCTTTATCTAATTTTAAGTGTAGCTAATCCAATTAATGCAAAAATTACAGCTAGGATCCAGAATCTAATTACAATCGTGTTTTCGTGCCAACCTTTTTTTTCAAAATGATGATGTAAAGGACTCATTAAAAAAAGTCTTTTACCACATAGTTTAAAAGAGGCAACTTGCAAAACAACCGATAATGTTTCAATGACAAATAAAAAACCTATTATAAATAAAACAATTTCATGTTTAATAATTATGCTAATCGAGCCTAAAGCTGCGCCAATTGACAAAGAACCAGTATCGCCCATAAAAATTTTTGCTGGATGCGCATTAAACCATAAAAAACCTAAACATGAACCTACTAAAGCAGAACCTAATACTGCTAATTCACCAGCACCTGGAAAAAAAAAAAGATTTAAATATTCTGAAAAAATTTTATTTCCAACTAAATAAGCTATTAAACCTAAACAAGTTGCAGTTATAATAACAGGAACAACTGCTAAACCATCTAATCCGTCGGTAAGATTTACGCTATTTGAAGTGCCAATGATTACTAAAAAAGCAAAAATTGGAAACAAAACACCTAAATCAAATAAATAATTTTTAAGAAATGGAACAGCTAAAGTGTTAACAAATTGATAATCAAACAAATTATATAAAAAAAATAATGTAATAGAGCTTATTAAAAACTGAAAAATTAATTTAGTACCAACTTTAAGTCCTTTTCTCTCTTTAGAGGTTAATTTAAAATAATCATCAATAAAGCCGATTGCTCCAAAACCAAAAGTAATTGATAGAACAAGCCATATATAATAATTTTTTATATCTGCCCAAAGCAAAGTGCTTAATACAAATGATATTAAGATTAGCAGGCCTCCCATAGTTGGGGTCCCTCTTTTTTTTATTAAATGTTTATTTGGTACATCTTCTCTTATAGTTTTTTTATATTTTTGATTCTTTCTTAACCAACTAATAATGACAGGGGCAAATATAAAGCTAAGAGTCAAACTGGTTAATAAAGCTCCTCCAGATCTAAAAGTTAAATATTTAAAAATATTTAAAAAAGAAAAATCTTGGATAAATAATAAAGATAAATAATAAAGCATATTAAACTAACAAAATTTTTTTATAATTTTATCTAATTGTATTGCTCTAGAGGCTTTAAACAAAATAATATCATCGTTTTTTATATCTTTTTTTAGCTCCATATACAATTCTTCTAAATTTTCAAAGTGTTTACATTCTAAAGATGTTGGCAATGTATTAAATAAAATTCTCATTTTTTCTCCTATAATATAAACATTAGAAATTTTATTATCTTTTAAAATTTTTTTAACATTTAAATGAAATTGTTTTGAAAATGAACCTAATTCGTACATATCCCCTAAAACACATATTTTTCTTCTTTTATTTCCTAAACGATTTAAAAAAATAATTGATGCTTTGAGAGATTCGGGACTAGAATTATATGAATCATCAATTAAAGTAATTTTTTTTTTATTATATTGAACATTTAATATTTTACCCCTACCTTCTACAGCAGAAAATTTCGAAATTTTTTTTATATAAGAACTTACATCTTTATTCAACGATACAATAATTGATATTATTGCTAGAGAATTTTCAATCCAATGATCTCCCAAGTTATTCAAATAAAAACTAATTTTTTTACCTAAAACCTCCAAAAGAACCCCACAAGAATTTTTATTTTTATATTTAAAACTAACTAATCTTATGTCGCATTTTTTAGAAAGTCCGAATGTTATAATGTTTTTTATACCTAAATTTCTTAATATTTTTTTTAATAAAAAGTGATAAGGATCGTTTTGATTAAGGATTGCGGTTCCATTATTATTCATACCAATAAAAATTTCTGATTTTGCCAAAGCAATGTCCTTTAAAGAATTAAAATTTCCTATATGTGCATTAGAAATTTTAGTTATTATTCCTATATCAGGCTTGCAAATGTTTGATAGTTTTTTTATTTCTCCTTTTTTATTCATCCCTAACTCTAAAATATTTATATCAGATTCACTGTTGAAATTTGCTAAATTAATTGGCAATCCAATTAAATTATTAAAGTTGCCAGTCGATGATTGAATTTTATTTTTATCTTTTAATATAAAACAAAGAGCTTCTTTTATGCTTGTTTTACCAACGCTTCCTGTAATACCAACAATTTTTCCTTTAATTTGTTTTCTAGAATATGAAGCAAGTTGGTGTAAAGAAGAATGAACATTCTTGACTAAAACTATTCTTTTTTTAAATTTCTCTAATTTAAATTTTTTATAATCTTTTATATTTGATAAAGATAGGCTTGCGCCTTTTTTAAAAGCTTCGTGAACATATTGGTGGGCGTCATAATTTTTTCCTTTTAAAGGTAAAAAAAGATTATTTTTCTTTAATTTTTTACTATTTATTGAAATTCCTGAAATAGAATAATTAACTTTTTTACTCAAAGACAGAGCTTCTTGAATTTGAGTTGGAGACCATTTTTTTTGTTTCATATATTCTTTAATACTTTTAAAACTGTATCTTTATCAGAAAATTTATAAATCTTTTTTCCAATTATTTGATAATCCTCATGGCCTTTTCCAGCAATTAATAATTTTTCTCCTTCTTCACAGTTATTAATGGCTTGCTTTATTGCTAAATATCTATTTTTTATTTCAATTGCTTTTGTACAAGAGGAAATAATATCTTTTCTAATTTTTTTTGGGGACTCGTCTCTTGGGTTGTCATCTGTTATATATACTTTGTCGGCAAAATCATTAGCTATTTTTCCCATTAAAGGTCTTTTCTTTCTATCTCTATTACCCCCACAACCAAAAACAACTGAAAGCTTAACTGAATTTTTCTTTAATGTTTCGAGTGTTTTTTTTAATGCGTCCGGTGTATGAGCATAATCAATAAAAATTGAAATTTTTTTCTTTAGCTTCCTTGGAATTTTTATACTTTCTAATCTGCCAGGTATTTGTGGAATTTTTTTTATGGCTTTTAAACATTTGTTAATTGAAATACCAGAAAAATATGCCAAACAAATTGCACAAAGACTATTGTAAATTTGAAAATTACCAATTATTGGAATTGTATAATTAAAAATTTTATTTTTATGATTTACCATTATTCTCTGGACATTATTTTCTTCGTAAAAAGTAACAAGTTTCAAGTCTGTTGAATTATATCCATAGGTAAATGTCTTAATTTTATTTTTTTTACATAAATTTAATATTTTTTTTGTCTCAGGAAGATCTG
>CAYXBD010000040.1:0-5587 GCA_964463275.1 uncultured Alphaproteobacteria bacterium
GGTATACTTTCAAGATTGAATTGTCCTAAAATTTTATTATCTCCTGCCATTTCTCTTTCACCTTGAAAAACTCTAATTGTAACCGCTGCTTGATTATCTTCTGCAGTTGAAAATATTTGGCTCTTCTTTGTCGGTATGGTTGTGTTTTTCTCAATTAATTTTGTAAAAACACCTCCCAATGTTTCAATGCCAAGTGTTAATGGAGTTACATCTAATAACAATACATCTTTAACATCTCCTTGTAACACTCCAGCTTGAATAGCTGCTCCAGATGCTACTACTTCATCTGGGTTAACGCCTTTATGCGGTTCTTTATCAAAAATTTTTTTAACAGTTTCAATTACTTTTGGCATTCTAGTCATTCCACCTACTAGAATAACATTTTTAATATCACTTGCTTTCAGACCGGCATCTTTCAAAGCAGTTTCACAAGGTTTAACTGTTTTTTCTATTAAATCTTCTACTAGTGATTCTAATTTAGATCTAGATAAACTTATGTTTAAATGTTTTGGTCCAGATTTATCTGCAGTAATAAAAGGTAAATTAATTTCTGTTTGAGAAGAATTAGAAAGTTCAATTTTCGCTTTTTCTGCTCCTTCTTTTAATCTTTGTTTTGCAAGCGGATCTTCCCTTAAATCAACTCCGTTGTCTTTTTTAAATTCATCAGCTAAATAATCTATAATTCTATTATCGAAATCTTCTCCTCCAAGAAATGTGTCGCCCGAAGTTGATTTAACTTCAAAAACTCCATCTCCAAGTTCAAGAATTGAAACATCAAATGTTCCACCACCTAAATCATATACTGCTATTATTCCAGGATCTTTTTTATCAAGACCATATGCTAATGCAGCGGCTGTTGGTTCATTAATAATTCTTTTAACATCTAAACCTGCAATTTTTCCTGCATTTTTTGTTGCTTGTCTTTGGGAATCATTAAAATAAGCAGGAACTGTAATAACAGCTTCTTTTATTTCTTGTCCTAAATGTTTTTCTGCAGTTTCTTTCATTTTTTGTAAAATATATGCACTTACTTGTGATGGGGCATATTTTTTACCATTAGCTTCTACCCAGGCATCTCCATTATCCCCGGACACAATTTTATAAGGAACTAAATCTTTATCTTTTTCAACTTCTTTATCATCAATTCTTCTTCCAATTAATCTTTTAACAGCAAATAACGTGTTTTCTGGATTCGTTACAGATTGTCTTTTAGCTGCCTGACCAACCAATGTTTCCTTTCCATCCTTACTAAATGCAACCATTGAAGGTGTGGTTCTAGAACCTTCAGTGTTTTCAATTACTTTAGCATTTTTCCCATCCATAATAGCTACGCAGGAATTAGTTGTGCCAAGATCAATACCAATTATTTTGCTCATTTTTTTTATTTACCTTTATAAATTATAAACTGGTGAACTATATAATAATTTTCACCTATATGTACAAGGCCTAGAGCAAAAAAAAATTATTTTTTTTTATCTTCACTTTTTTTTGCTATTACAACTGATGCTGGCCTTAAAAGTCTATCTTTAATTAAATATCCTATTTGTGTAACCTTTATAATTTCTCCTATTTCTTTATCATTGTTAATTTCTTCGGATACGGCTTGGTGAAAATTAGGATCAAATTTTTTACCCAAACAATCAATTTGTTTAATTTCAAATTTTTCTAGAGTTTTAAGAAAATCTTTAAAAATTAATTCAATTCCCTCTATTAACGGTTTTACACTATCATTACTATCTTTTTTTGTTAAAGATATACTGTCCATTACACGTGTAAAATTATCTGCAACTAAAATTATTTCATTGGCAAATTCTGTTATGGCATATTTAAATGTACTCTCTCTTTCTTTATCAAATCTTTTTGTCAAATTATCAATTTCTGCAAGATAGCGTAAATTATCTTCCTTAGCTTTTTTAAGATCGTTTTTTAAATCTTCGAAATTAATGCTTTCTTTTTTCTTAATATTTTTATTAGATTTATTTACCTGTGGCTTTTTTTTTAATTTTTCCATTATAAACTATAAATATAATTAAAATTTATGTAATATAATTTTCACAAAGTTCAATATCCATGTCTAAAAAAAAAATAAATTCTATTGTAATTGCAAGTCACAATCCCGGAAAAATTAGAGAAATGCTACCTTTTGTAAAAAAATTAAATACTAAGATATATCTTGCAAAAGATTTTAAATTAAAAGAGCCTAAGGAAGATGGTTCAAATTTTACAGAAAATGCAATAAAAAAATCACGTTATGTCTATAACAAAACGAACAAAGTTTCTATTGCTGATGATTCAGGATTAGTAATACCATCACTTAAAGGAATGCCAGGTATATTTTCATCTAGATGGGCAGGAAGAGAAAAAAATTTTAATCAAGCAATGAAAAAAATTAATAGTATGCTTTATAAAAAAAAAACAAATGCTTATTACATATCTGTTCTTACTGTATCATACAGCAAAAAAAAAGAGAGAGTGTTTACAGGAAAAATTTTTGGGAGTATTACGTGGCCACCTAAAGGAAATTTAGGTTTTGGTTATGATCCAATATTTATTCCAGGTGGTTACAACAAAACTTTTGGTGAACTTTCAAATAAAATTAAAAATAGAATAAGTCATAGAGTAATTGCTTTTAAAAAATTATTGAATTTTTTTAATTTAAATTTTTTTTTTTTTGCTAATTTTTCTACTTTAAAACTATTTTGTTTAACTTCTAATATAGAAAGTTTTCTTACAACACTTCCATTTGATAAAAATTTAAATTCACCATCAATGCCTGTATAACCATAAGAATTTTGAAAATCTTCGTAACTTAATTCATATATTTTTTCATTTTTATCTATTATTGAAAATACGGTTGTTAATGAATCGTGAGCTAGTGAAGATAAACGAATAGGTTTATAATTATATAATTTATAGAATTTTTTTTTAAAATCTTGCCACAACTTAGGACTTGGCGCTACAAACCAAGCTCCCAACAAACCTGGTTCTGAACCGATATTATCTATATGCCATTCCCCAGTTCCGATTAATTTTACCTTCTTAAAATCTACTCCATAATACGTTAACGTAGCTGATGCCTGTCTTAATTTATCGCCTGTTTCTATTAATAATAAAACATCAAACCCAGGATCAAAAGTTTCAATTAGATTTTCACCAGTTTCTTCATCTTTTTCTAATTTAGGATTTTTATCTAAACCAACTAACCTTTGAATATTAATTTCAAAATCAGTTGTATTTGGATCATATAATTCAACTTTATTAAGTAACAATTTATTTTTATTTAAAACTTTTCTATATATATTTAAAACTCTTTTGCCATATTCTGAATTTGGTAGTAATGCAGCAAATCTTTTATAATTTTTTTTTATTGTATAATCTGTAATGTTTACAATTTGCGTTTCAGGTTCAAAACCCATTAAATAAACGCCTTCTTCTTTTTGTTTTTTATCGCTAGAGAATGATATTAAAGGTATGTTTTTATACTTTGCAATTTTTAATGATGACTTTAAAGACGATGAAAAAAAAGGACCTAAAATAACATCAACATCTTGTTCTACTAATTCTTTTGTTGCTTTCTTGGCACGAGATGGGTTGGCTTTTGTATCTTTAATTATTAATTCACTTTCTATTTTTTTATTTTCATAAACTACCATTTGCATTGTATCTAAAAATGATTGGCCAATATATGAATATTTGCCAGTTAATGGTAATAAAACCCCAATTTTAAGTTTGTCTGGTTTTTTTTCTTTTAGAAAACTTTCTTTTTTTTCAACTTTTTTTTCAACTTTTTTTTTTTTTGAACCAAAAAAAATAAAAGGTTTTTTCTTTATTTTCTTTTCTTTTATATCCTCATATTTAATATATTCTTTGTCTTCCTTATCATCTGATTTTTTACTTTGTTCCTCAATATACTTAAGTTCCTCTTCTGTCAATACAGCTGATATCACAGGACTATTTATACTTAAAAAAAATATTAAAGAGAAAAAAATTAGTTTAAGGTATAATTTATTAAAGACTTTTTTTACAAACATATTTTCTATTATTTAATTTAATGTTAAAAATTGACAACATTTTATTATCTCCTCAATTATATATTGTTTCAACCCCGATTGGTAATTTAAAAGATATAACCTTAAGAGCTTTATCAATTTTAAAAAGTAGTAATATAATTGCATGTGAAGATACTCGTGTAACAAAAAAATTATTATCTGCATATGGAATTAAATTAAAAAAATTAGTTTCTGTACACGAACATACTTCTCAACAAAAATTAGTATTTTTAATTAACAAAATTAAAAAAGGAGAGTCGATTGCTTTGGTTAGTGATTCTGGAACACCTGTTATATCTGATCCAGGAATTAAATTAATTATTTTAGCAATAAAAAATGATATTAAAATTACACCAATACCAGGAGCAAGTGCAGTCACAGCATCTTTGATGGGGGCAGGTTTAGCTCATAATAATTTTCTTTTTGTAGGTTTTTTACCTAACAAAAGAAATCAAAGAATAAATTCATTAAATAAATATAATAAAATTGATTCTCTATTAATTTTTTATGAAAGTGCAAAAAGAATTAATGAAACAATGGCTGATATGTTTTCAGTTTTTGGAAATAGAAAATGTGTTATTGCAAGAGAACTAACTAAACTCTACGAAACATTTTACAGAGGAAATCTTGACGAATTTAGAAAAATAAAAAAAAATTTAAAAGGTGAAATTACAATTATTATAGGAAGTCCAGAAAATTTAGAAAAATATGAAATAGATGAAGATGAAATAAAAAAAATAATATTATTAACAAAAAAAAAATTTAGTACAAAAGATTTATCCGTACTTTTATCAATAATTTATAAAAAACCAAAAAAATTTTTTTATACAAAATTAATAAAAATGTCAGATAATAAAAAAAATTAATTTATGTACGTATTAATTAAAAAATTTCTTTTATTAACTTTTGTAATTGTTTTATTAAACTCATGTGCCGCAGTTAATGTAACAACTTCTAGTGTTAAAGAAAAAGGTATCAAAGAAGCAATTAGTGATGGAATGATTGATGCATCAATAAATAAAGAATATTTCAATCATGACGTAAATATGTTTTTAAATGTAGAAATAGAAGTCGTGGAAGGGAGAGTTTTGTTAACAGGAAGTGTAAAAAAACCTAAACATAGATTAGATGCTATAAAATTAGCGTGGAAAGTTTTAGGAGTAAGAGAAGTTATTAATGAAATTGAGGTAACTGAAAAAGGAGGAATTAAACAATATTTAATTGATGTAAAAATAAAGACTCAATTAAGATATAAGGTTTTAGCAGATAAAGAAATTGCATCGATAAATTATAATTTTGAAGTTGTTAATGGAAATTTATATATAATAGGAATTTCGAAAAATAAAAAAGAACTAAAAAAAATAGTAAATCACGCAAATAATATAAAAGGTGTTTTAAAAGTTGTAAGTCATGCAATTATGAAAGACGATCCTAGGCGTATAAAATATCAAAGAAAGCTCCAAAAAAAAAATGACTAAATTGCAAATAGCAATTCAGATGGATCCTTTAAATAAACTCCATTATGAATCTGACAGCAC
>CAYXBD010000041.1:0-5580 GCA_964463275.1 uncultured Alphaproteobacteria bacterium
ACCTGCGACCTTCGGTTTAGGAAACCAACATTCTATCCAACTGAACTACGAGACCTTTTAATTAATTTTTTCTTTAACTTTTTTTATAAATTCTTTTGTATTTAACCATTTCGTATTTTTTCCAACTAATAAAGCTAAATCTTTTGTCATCATTCCTGATACAACTGTTTCGATACAAGCATTCTCAATTTTTTTAGAAAATTCCTGTAATTTAATATTATTATCAAATTTTCCTCTATAAAACAGACCTTTAGTCCATGCAAAAATTGATGCAATAGGATTGGTCGAAGTTTCCTTACCTTCTTGATATTGTCTATAATGCCTTGTTACAGTTCCATGTGCTGCTTCTGCTTCAATCGTTTTACCATCTGAAGTCATAAGCACAGAACTCATAAGGCCCAAAGATCCATAACCTTGTGCAATAGTATCTGACTGAACATCTCCATCATAATTTTTACATCCCCATACAAATCCTCCTTCTGTTTTAAGCACATAAGCAACCATATCGTCAATCAACCTGTGCTCAAAACTTAAGCCAAATTTATTAAAATCTTTTTTATATTCTTTATTAAAAATTTCTTCAAAAATAATTTTAAACCTTCCATCATATTTTTTTAAAATTGTATTTTTTGTTGATACATAAACTGGGAGTTTTAAATCCAAACCATAATTAAAACAGGCTCTTGCAAAATCTTTAATTGATTTATCTAAGTTATACATACTCATGGCAATACCTGGTCCATCAAATTCATGTACCTCATGTTCGATTTTTTTTTTTTTATTTTTTGGTTCAAATTTTATAGTTAATTTTCCTGGCCCAGGTATTTTAAAATCTGTAGCTCTATATTGATCACCAAATGCATGCCTACCGATTATAATTGGTTTTTTCCAATTAGGTATAATTCTAGGTATATTTGGGCACAATATTGGTTCTCTAAAAACAGTGCCTCCTAAGATATTTCTTATAGTCCCATTTGGAGATAACCACATTTTTTTTAAATTAAATTCTTTAACTCTTGCTTCATCAGGTGTTATGGTCGCGCATTTAATTCCTATACCATATTTTTTTATAGCATTTGCAGCATCTATAGTAATTTTATCATTAGTTTTATCTCTGTTTTTAATACTTAAATCAAAATATTTAATATCAATATCAAGATACGGAAGTATAAGATCTTGTTTAATCATATTCCAGATTACATGAGTCATCTCATCTCCATCAATATCTACAACTGGATTTTTAACTTTTATTTTGTTCATAACTAGAGCTATACCTTATTTAGAATAGCAATTATTTCACTTATTGATGTTGTTACTTTAATATTGTTCTTAATTTCTTTTTTTGAATATTTTTGTTTAATATTATCATCAAGCAAATCTATTAATTTGTCCCAGAATTTTTTATAATTTAGTAAAATCAATAACTTATCTGATTTTGTTAATATATTAGTTGCAATTATTTCAAACACTTCATCTATAGTCCCGATCCCACCTGGAAGAACAATAAAAGCATCTGATTTTTTATACATCAATTCCTTTCTTTTTTGTAAAGTATTTGTCAGATACAATTTTGATATTTTTTGATGTAGAACTCCCCAATTTTTAAATGATTTCATTGCTACACCAATAACTTTTCCTTTATTTCTTAGCGCTTCATCAGCCATAAGACCCATCAAACCAACTTTTGCACCTCCGTAAATTATTTTTATTTTTCTTAACGCTAATTTCTTTCCAATTTCTTTAGCTATTTCCCCATGTTTCTTTTTGAATGAAGATTTTTTTCCTTGAGTTGATGACGAACCACAAAAAATACAGACTGATTTAATCATAAAAAATAATTATAAGTTTTTTTTACAAAATTGATTTTTTTTTTTTTTTAATTATAATGCTTATTAATGGTGCCCGATAGGGTAAAAGGGAAGCATGTTAAATTCATGCACTGTCCCCGCAACTGTAATTAATGAGCTAAAAGTTGTTTTAATCCACCGCTTTCCGGGAAGGTTTATTTTTAGCATTGATTTATAAGTCAGGAAACCTGCCATTAAAGTCACCAAGCTGAGATCGGCGGAATCAACAGCGCGGAGTTCCCGTTAACGGTGGCAATTAACAAACCGTTATTATAGGAGAACTCTAGTGAGTGGCTTAAAACTTAATTTATTATTTTCTTTTCTTTTAATTATCCAATTTTTTGTATTTACCAACAAATACTCTAGAGCTGATGATAACGTTCTTAAGTCACGAAATATTGTTGTAACCCCTTATAGAAATTTTCTTAATAACAACAGCATTGCTAGTTCAACTTCAGTAATTTTCCAGGAAGATATTGATAGAATGCAATCAACTCAACCACATGAGATACTGCAATATGTTCCAGGATTGAATTTTTTAGCACAGGGAAATAGTGGAAATAAACAACAATTTACTATTAGAGGATTCCATACAAAATATATTAGAGTTTTAATTGATGGTATTGAAGTTTCAGATAGCACAGCAACGCAATCAGAATTTAATTTTGCATCATTAATGCCTTTTAAAATAGAAAGAATAGAAGTTTTAAGAGGTTCTCAAGGGCTCATGTATGGCAGTGAAGCAGTTGGAGGTGTAATTAATATAATTAGCGCAAAAGGTGAGAAAGGTTTAAACCATCGATTAAAAGTAGAATATGGGTCTCATGAAACAAGAAGCGCGCAATATAATATAAATGGACAGTTTAAAAATTTTGATTATTCAGTTAATCCTACTTTTTATTATGAAGGAGGAATTAGCGATATGGTTGATGAAAGTTCAAGGACAGAAAATGATGCATTTGAAAATTTTCAAATTGTTGGAAACTTAGGATATTCCCTTCCTTACAATATTGCTGATTTAGAAAACATAGACATAAGATATACAACTAGATATATGAGGGATGAAACAGATTATGATAATTTTTATGCTTCAGCTGGTACAGCAGGATATAATGACAGAGTAGTTGATAGGATTGAATCATCTAACAGATTTTTAACTAAATTTGATTTAATAAATCAAAGATTATCTAGTGAGTTGGGTTTTAATTATAAAAAATTTAATAGAACTTATAGAGAAGATGGAAAATTAATTACAGACTCAGACGGCAGGCTTTATCGTGGAAAATTACACGAAGTTGATTATCAAGGCGTTTTTGATTTAACTAAAAATAACACACTAGTTTTTGGAGGTGATTGGAGAAATGAATGGATTAAGAATTCCGAATCTGAAAGAGAAAAAAATGGTATAACTGAATGGGAGCGAGGAGTTTTTCTTGATTATCAAACACAAAGTTTAAAAAATATATTTTTGTCTTTTGGCGGGAGATATAATGAAAATCAGGATTATGGAGATCATTTTACATTTAAAATAAGCGGTTCTTATACAATCCAGAAGCATTCAAAATTTTTTCCACATAATTTAAAATTAAAAGGTAGTATTGCTACCGGCTATAGATCGCCTTCATTATATGAGGAGCAAAATAAAGATAAAAATTTAGGAGGATCAATTAGTTTAAAGCCAGAAAAAACTAAAAGTTATGAGATTGGTTTTGAACAACCAATAATGAATAATAAATTCAAATTAGAAAGTGTATTTTTTAAAATAAATTTAGATAATAGAATTAATTGGGAAACAGGTAATGGTTATAAGCAAGAAATAGGAGGTTTTCGATCTCAAGGAATTGAAACTTCTTTAATTACTTATGATCTTTACAATGAATTTGATCTATTAATATCACATACCTGGAATCAATCTGAAAATCAAAATGGTTTTAGAACTCTTAAAGTGCCAGTACATGTCTTTGGCATAAACAGTAACTATCGTTTTTTTGAGGATAAAGCTAATTTAAATCTAAATTTTCATGCACAAACTGGTGCAAGAGATATAGCATCAGGAAAATACGCGGAAGGTGGATGGGGAGTTTTAAATTCTTCATTAACTTATGATGTTAGTAATTTATATAAATATTTAAAAAGTAGTCAAATTTATTTTAAAGCAAATAACATCCTTGATAAAAAATACCACCAAATGGCTAGTTATAATACTTATCCTAGGAGTTTTTATTTTGGTTTAATTCAAGATTTTTGAGAATCTTTTTTCTATTAACGAATAACCAGTAAAGAGAACAGCTAAAAATATAAAAGTACTGATCAATGTATTATGAAAAAAAGGTATAGCCATAATATAACATTGTATTAGTCCATCAATATTTAAGGGATATAGTTTTCCACCTAACCAAACTGAGAAGTTAGTTATAATGAAAAAAATTAAGCTGCCTGAAATACCAGTAATCGCTAAATTACGAATATTTTTTTTTTCCATTATATTTCCTAAATATGAAAGTAGGATTATAGACCCATATACTGCGAAAATTTGCGAATGAAAACCAATAAATAAATCACTCAAAAACATCGCACCAATTGGAAGAAATAAAGCTGTTTTTTTATTAGGTAAAAAAGCCCCTCCAAATATAGCTAGTGCTAAAATAGGGGTAAAATTAGGCGGATGTGGAAAAATCCTAGATAAAGAAATAAGAAAAATAATTGACGTAATTAATATAATTTTAATACTCATTGTATTTGCATGATACTGAGAAAAAAGCTAAAATAAAGACTGTTTTTTATATGTGTCGGGTTTTTTTTGAGGAGGAAATATGTCACTAGCTGAAGTTAAAGAATTAAAATCACCTGCAAAAAAGTGGGTGCCAGCAAAAAAACAAATACTTATCAATGGTAAATGGGTAGATTCAAAATCAGGTAAAACATTTGAAGTTGAAAATCCTGCAACTGGAGATATTATTGCAAATGTAGCTGAGGGGGATAAAGCTGACATCGATGAAGCTGTAAAAGCTGCGCGTACAGCTTTTGAATCTGGTCCTTGGAAAGATATGAGTGCTTCAGAAAGAGGCAAGATTATCTGGAAAATTGGAGATTTAATTCTTAAATACGCAGACGAGTTAGCGGAATTAGAATCACTGGATAATGGCAAACCTTTAGCTGTAGCAGGTGCTGCAGATGTTCCTTTATCAGCCGATCTTTTTCATTATATGGCTGGATGGGCAACGAAAATTAAAGGAGATACTTTTCCTATATCTACTGATCATTTTTATACACCGGGTCAAAAATATTTAACATACACACAAAGAGAACCAGTGGGTGTGATTGGACAAATTATTCCATGGAACTTTCCATTACTTATGGCTGCATGGAAATTAGGTCCAGTTTTGGCAGCAGGTAATACTGTTGTTTTAAAACCAGCTGAACAAACACCACTTTCTGCTCTTAGACTTGCAGAAATAATTCAAGAAGCAGGCGTTCCAGATGGTGTATTAAATGTTGTAACTGGTTTTGGTGAAACTGCAGGAGCTTCTCTTGCTGCACACGATGATGTAGATAAAGTAGCGTTTACTGGTTCTACTGAAGTGGGAAAAATGATTGTTCAAGCAGCAGCAGGAAATCTAAAAAGAGTAACATTAGAGTTAGGTGGAAAATCACCTAATATCGTTTATGCTGACGTTCACGATATTGAGGCTACTGTCGCAGGTTGTGCGATGGCAATCTTTTTTAATCATGG
>CAYXBD010000042.1:0-5467 GCA_964463275.1 uncultured Alphaproteobacteria bacterium
CAAAATATGAATCTAAAAATATTTTTAAAATCAAAAAAACCAATAAAAACAATAATTAAAGATGCTTTATTAATTAAGAATGGCAATACAGTTGTATACGTTATAGAAAATAACATTGCAAAATTAAAAGCAGTAAAAACCGGGGTGCCTTATCAAGATTCTATTGAAATAATCGAAGGATTAAACGAAGGTGAAAAAGTTGTTACTAGAGGAAACGAAAGATTAAGATCTAATCAAAAAGTGCAAATAGAGGAAACTAAATAAATTGGATATAATTAAAAATTGTCTAAAAAGACCAATAATAATTTATTCACTGATAATATTAATTCTTTTTTCTGGGCTTCTAGCATTATTTAAAATTCCGATTCAATTAACGCCTGATGTTAGAAAACCTGTAATTGAAATAACAACAAACTGGCAAGGAGGTTCTCCTAGTGAAGTAGAAAGAGAGATTGTTATTAAACAAGAAGATGTTTTAAAATCTGTAAAAGGAGTAGAAAGAATTAGAAGCAACGCCAACGACAAAAAATCAGAAATAAAATTAGAATTTAGTTCAATAAAAAATTTTCAAACATCATTGTTAATGGCGTCAAATGCGCTTGATAGAGTAAGAGGTATGCCAGAAGAAATTATGAAACCAACTATTGAAACTTCTGGCAGTGAAGACTCTCCGATTGCATGGATAATGTTAAGACCTATTAAAAAACTTAATAAATCAATGGATGAATTTGGAGATTTGGCTGATAATTTAGTTAAAACAGAATTAGAAAAAATTCCTGGCATTTCAAGATCCAATATTTTTGGAGGAAGTAAGACTGAAATGCAAGTTATTATAGATCCTCAAAGATTATCTTTATATAAGTTAACGATTTCAGATATTGCAAATAGCTTGATGTCATCTAATATTTCTTTAACCGCAGGAGATGTTGATGAAGGAAAAAGAAAATATCTAATAAGAGCTGAAGGTCAATTAGATAGTCCTGAAAAGATTAAAAAAGTAGTACTTAAAGTAAATAAAGACGAACAAACGCAATTCTCATCAAAAATTTTTTTAGAAGATGTAGCCGAGGTTAAATATGGAATCAAAGAACCTGTTGCATATATTCGATCATTAGGAAAAGAGGTGATTGCTATAAATTTAGTAAGAGATGTTGGAGTAAATGTCTTAGAAACAATGAAAGAAGTAAAAGAGACAATACAAAGATTAAATCCTCTATTAAATAAAGAAGGTCTTGAGCTTAAACAAGTATACGATGAAACTATTTATATAAATTCTTCAATAGACTTAGTTCAACAAAATATTCTTGTTGGAGGTCTTTTAGCTGCATTAGTGTTGCTAATATTTTTAAACTCAGCTAGAGCAACTTTGGTAATTGCGACCACTATACCTCTAACAATAATTGGAACTTTTGTTGCAATGGCTATATTAGGAAAATCCTTAAATGTAATAAGTTTAGCTGGCTTAGCTTTTGCAGTTGGAATGGTTATCGATGCTGCAATTGTTGTCCTAGAAAATATCTTTAGGCATAAAGAAATGGGAAAAAATGATTATGATGCATCTTTTATCGGTACAAAAGAAGTATGGCAGGCAGTTTTTTTATCTGCATTAACAACTGTCTTAGTTTTCATTCCTTTATTATTGGTACAAGTAGAAGCTGGACAATTATTTAGAGATATATCTGTTGCTATCTGTGTTGCTATAACCTTATCACTAGTTTTAGCTATAACGTTGATCCCGGTTATTTCTAATAAATTAAAACTTTTGCAAACTGACAATAAAAAAAAAATTTGGAAATTTAATAACCCTAGAATAGTAAACTCTATTGCTTTAAATTTTTTGTATAAGTTTTACAAATATTTAGCATGGGTTTTGCCATCTAAAAAGAGAGCGACTATTACAATTACAACAATCATTCTAGTTACTATTTTTGGAATTTTTTTTCTAAAACCTAAACTTGAATATTTACCAGAAGGAAATAAAAATTTGGTTTTTGGTATATTAATTCCACCTCCTGGATACAATCTTAAAACAACCGGCGAAATAGCTCAAAATATCGAAAATCAAATTAAACCTTATTTTGTTTTAGAGGAAGGAGGAAGTGCAAATGCAACTGAATATCCTAGAATAAACAACTTTTTCTTTGTATCAACTTCTACAAGAATTTTTATTGGTGCCTCTACTGAGCATGGAAATAGTATTAAAAAAATTATTCCACTGATGGAAAAGCTTGCTTTTGAAGAATCTGGAACTTTAGGGTTTATTAATCAACCATCTATTTTTGGAAGAACAGCTGGAGGTAGTAGAAAAATTGATATAAATTTTAGTGGTTCTGATTTAAATGAAATTTTAGATATAGCTAAAAAAGCTTTTTTCATAACAACTAAAATTTTTCCTGAAAAAACTGGAAGTACTCAAATTACGCCCAAACCAGGTTTAGAGCTTGGTACACCAGAACTTAGATTTATTCCAGATATGGAAAAATTATCTGAAAATGGCATCACAGTAAGAGAATTTGCTAATAGTATGGACGCTTTTAATGACGGTTTATGGATAGATGAAATTGTTGCTAATGGTAGAAATATGGATCTAAGAATAATAGGAAAAAAAGATCAAAATAGTAATTTTACTCAACAAATAGCAAATATTCCTATTGTTTCAAAATCTGGAATTACTATACCTCTATCATCAGTTTCTAAAAATGAGATTACATCAAGTGCTCTTTCAATTCGTCACATAAATTTCAAAAGAACAGTAAGTTTGCAAATCAGGCCCCCTTCTCAAATTCCTTTAGAAGAAGCAATAAAAATGCTAGATAATGCTGTAGTCAAAAGTCTAACCGATGAAGCATTTGAAAAAGGGATTTCAATAAATTTATCAGGCACAGCTGATAAATTATCACAAACATTTGACTCGATGTCATTAACAATTGGTATTGCTTTAATTTTAGTTTTCTTAAGTTTGGCCATTCTTTTAGAAAGTTTTATTTTATCTCTAGTAATAATGATCGCAGTTCCGCTTGCAACGGTTGGGGGTTTTATTGGTCTAAAAATTCTTAACTTATTTACTTATCAAGCGTTAGATATGTTAACATTGCTTGGTTTTTTAATTTTGATTGGAATAGTAGTTAATAACTCAATTTTGTTAGTACTTCAAACTGTAGATTTAATTAAAAAAAAAATGTCTAAACAAGATGCTATTTTTGAGTCAGCGCGAACAAGGGTAAGGCCTATTTTTATGTCTACATTAACAAGTATATTTGGAATGTTTCCTTTAGTATTATTTCCGGGAGCAGGATCTGAATTATATAAAGGTCTAGGCTCCGTTGTCATCGGAGGATTATTTTTATCAGCAATTCTAATTTTAATAATTGTTCCTGCTTTGCTAACTTTAACAATTGATGAAAATAAAATAATTAAAGACTCTTACAAATAGAAATTTTTATTATTCCGTTTTTTTTATTTGAATTTTGAAATAAACAATTATTTATTTCGCAAAATGCCTGAAAGTCTTTGATTGCTTGCGGATCTGTTGTCAAAACCTCCAAAACATCTCCAATTTTTAACTTTTTTAGCACTTTTTCTGCTTTTAAGACAGGAATTGGACATCTCAAACCTTTTACATTTAAAACTTTTTTGGCCATAATTGATCCATATTTTAAAGTATAGTTTTAATAAAAAAAATAATGTTATTGAAAAAAATTATCTTTTAATAAAGAATCATATAAAAAAAAAATAAAATGTTAATAAGGGATATTTTAAAAAAAAAAGGTAGCAGAACTATTACAACTTCTAGAGAAACAAAAATAGTTGATATAGCTCATGTGCTAGCAAAAGAAAAAATAGGGGCTATAGTAATAGTAGAAAAAGAAGAAGTTGTTGGTATTTTATCTGAACGAGACATAGTTCGAGCGTTTACTCAAAAAAAATCGGTAAGAAACACTCAAGCTCAAGAAATAATGACCAAAAATGTATATACGTGTAATTTAGAAGATAATAATGAAGATCTTTTAACTTTAATGGTTAATAGACATTTTAGACATTTACCAGTTTTAGACAAAAATAAGCTTGTTGGTGTTGTCAGTATAGGCGATTTAGTAAAAGATAGAACAAAGAGATTAAAAAAAGAAATAGATCAACTTAAGTCTTACGTCACTAAATCATATTAATTAAATAGATTAAACTAATAGATCATTTAAACTTGATTTAATAGATTAGTAAGATATTTTTTTAGTAATCAAAAAAATGAAAACAATAAATTATTTATTCATCGTTATTTTCTTTGTTTTAACAATCAAACCATCTACAGCAGAAGAAAATTTACTCCGTATTGGGTTGCTCAAATGGGGGAGTGTTAACTGGGAAATTGATATCATTGAACACAATAATCTAGATAAAAAAAATAACATTACTATAAAAAAAACATTTTTTTCAACAAAAAATGCTAATGCAATTGCTCTGCAAGGTAAATCCGTTGATGTGATAGTTACTGATTGGATATGGGTTTCTAGACAAAAAGCGGAAAACAAGAATTATGTTTTTTACCCACATTCAATGTCAGTTGGCGGCATTGTTGTCAAACATGATTCAGAAATTTCTAATGTGAAAAATTTAAAAAATAAAAGACTTGGAATTGCTGGTAGTTCAATAGATAAAAGTTGGTTGTTATTTAGGGCATACACTAACAAAAAAATAGGTGAGGATCCTAAAAATTTTCTTAAACCAATCTATGCAGCACCTCCGTTATTGAATGAATTTGTACAAAGAAATGAAGTTGATGCAGTTTTAAATTACTGGCACTACAATGCTAGGCTCAAATCAAAAGGTTATAGAGAATTAATATCTGTTGAAAATATGTTAAAAGATTTAGGAATTACAACAAAAATACCTGCATATGGTTGGGTTTTTTCTGAAAATTTTGGAAAAAATAAAAAGGAGTTAATTAACAATTTTCTCAATGCATCAAATGAAGCAAAAAAAATTATGCTATCTTCAGATAATGAATGGGAAAGGATATTCCCTTTAACTAAAGCAGAAGACAGAACAACGCTTATTCATCTAAGAGATGCATATAGAAGTGGTATACCGCTAACTTTTGGTAATAAGGAAATTGAAGAAACTAAAAAAGTTTATAAAATCCTAGCAAAATATGGGGGTAGGAATTTGGTTGGTGAAAAAAATGAGATTTCTCCTGGTATATTCTGGTCTAAAAATTAACAATTAAGTAATTGGAACTATAAAAATTGAATACTTTATTGAACAATGGATTATTCAGAAGGCTTGTTTCTATAATCCTTTTAATCTTTCTTTGGGGAATTGTTTCTAAAATAATAGGAGATAAAATAATCCTCCCTTCTCCAAGCGATGTTGCGGAATCTATTAGATACCATGCATCAGAAGATTTGTTTGAACACATTTACATTACTTTGCTTAGAGTTTTTACCGCTTTTTTTCTTGCAATGGTAATAGG
>CAYXBD010000043.1:0-5274 GCA_964463275.1 uncultured Alphaproteobacteria bacterium
TGCTATTTCAGTAATTGCAATTGGTTGTCCCATTTCGAGAACATATATTTCACCCCTTTTTTTCTTAGTTTCTAAAGTTGCAGATTGAATAACTAATTCAACCGCTTCTCTAACAGTCATAAAATATCTTTTCATTTTTGGGTGTGTAACAGTAAGAGGTCCCCCTTTTTGTAATTGTTTTTGAAATAAAGGAACTACAGAGCCAGTTGAACCGAGTACATTACCAAATCTTACAATTTTAAAATTTGTTTTTGAAGAATTAGCTAAACTTTGACAATATTTTTCACTAATTCTTTTTGTTACTCCCATTACACTAAATGGATTTACAGCTTTATCAGTTGAAATTAAAACCATTTCTGCAACATTATGTTTTATGCAACTTTCAGCTATATTAATTGTACCATGAACATTTGTTAATATTCCTTCTAAAGGATTTTTTTCTACTATTGGAACATGTTTTAATGCAGCTGCATGAAAAATTATTTCTGGTTTATTTTTATTAAAAATACTATCAATTCTTTTTGTATTTTTTATGTCAGCTAATAAAGCATTAACTTTAATTTTTTTAGTTTTATCCTCAATTTCTTTTTCAATTTTATATAGAAGAAACTCAGAATTATCTAAAAGAATAATTTCTTTAGGTTGATAATTAATAATTTGGTTAACTAATTCTGATCCAATTGTTCCACCGGCTCCAGTGACTAAAATCTTTTTATTATAAATAAATTTTTTCATAGCATTTCTATCTAATAATGCTTGAGGTCTTGATAATAAATCAAAAACATCTACCGGTTTTACTTTTAGATTTTCATTATTTATGTCACTTTCTAAATCTGTAATTTTTGGTAATCTTGCTAATGAAATTCCTGTTTTATCTGCAAAAGTTAAAAGATTTCTAATTATATTTCCTTCTATGTCATTACTTGCAATTATAATTTTTTGAGGTCTATTTTTTTTATTTTCTTTCTCTAGTTTTTCAATAATTTTTGATATTTCTGCTATAGAACCAAGTATTTCAACACTTCTGATGAATCTTCCAACTCTGTTTCTATTAATATCTACAATCCCTACAATTTTATGAATTGGATTATTATTTCTACCCATTTCTCTAATAAATAATTCTGCTCTATCCGTTGCACCAACTAAAAGCACAGGAATTGAATTTTCATTATCTGAAATAGTTTTTAAAAAGAATTTCTTGTCTTTGTATAATCTATAAATTGCTCTTGATCCTGATAAGGACATTATTAGAACGAACCAATTAATAAATAAAACTGATCTTGGAAAATTTTCGAGTCTTGTTATAGCAAACAACATAATTAAAAAGGCTGCAATTGTGATACTCGAAGCTTTCACAACGTTAATTAGATCATTTATAGATGCATATCTCCATATACCTTTATATAGACCGGTCGATCTATAAACTGTTGCGCCAACGATTGTTATTAATATCGTTCCATATATTAATATAGAATTTGGTATGGAGTTATATTCTGAACCTAATCTAAGAAAAATTGATAAATTAAAGCATATAGCAGTTACAAATATATCGTGTAAATAAACAAGATTGGCCTTATTTCTAAAAAAAGAAAACATGTAGTATATATTAGGTACTCTTTTTGTATTTTGAAGAGAAATAAATTATTAGTCCTAAACTTTCTAAAAATGCTAAAAAAGTAACTAAATAGGGATTTTTTATTGTACAGCACGTAAATATTATCAATATTTGTAACATTGTAATATATGAAACAACTTGAGAGTGAGTCATGCCCGATTGAACAGCTTTTTGATAATAATGCTCGCGATGTGCTTTCCAAATCTTTTTTCCTTCAATCAATCTTATTATTAAAGTTAAAGTTGTATCTAATATATAATACATTGGTAAACTTAGCGTCCAATGCCATGTATTTCCTTCAAGAAACAACCAGTATAAAGATAAAATACATATAAAACCTAAAACTATACTTCCAACATCACCTAAAAATATTTTTGCAGGATTCCAATTCCAATATAAAAAAGCTAAACAAGTTGATATAACTAAAATTTCAAATGTGGGAAAATATTCAGAATTATTTAAAAAATATGCAAGAATTATGCCTGCACAAATAGTTATGACTATTACGGGACTAATTCCATCTATACCATCCATAAAATTAAAAATATTGATGAACCAAATACATATCAATATTACTAAAAAAATATGACTTAATTGAGTTTGATTATAAAAACCAAAAAAATATAAATATATAAAGTAGATAGAAATAAAAAAAATTTGAAATAATAACCTAATTAAAACATTTATATTTTTTAAATCATCTTGCCAAGATATAAAAGCTAAACCAGTAATAGCAATAATTCCAGGAATTTTATCATATGGATCTAAAAGAAAAATAATTCCTATAATAGATAAAACTATAATCCAACCACCTCCTATAGGTATAGGTTTTATATGGCTACTTCGTTTGTTTGGAATATCTAATATTTTTTTGTATTCTAAAAAATTTTTTAGATATTTTGTTCCAATTAAAGTAAATAAAAAAATAAATATCGAAAAAATAAGTAATTTATCCATATTAGTATTTTTTTAGTGACCATTTAATTATTGTAATTAATTCTTTTGTTTTGCCTGTCAAATGCATAAGTTCATTTATTATTGGTTGATTATTAATATTTATATTTCTATTTGATACTATATTCAGTTTTTCAAGAGAAGATGAAAATTTCCAGCCACTACCATTTGGAATTTTTAGGACAATGTTTTTTCCGTTATTTGTAATTAATGTTTTTACATTTGAATCTAAATAAAATCTTATATCAAAATTTATTTCCATTGGGCAATAAATATTATCTTCCCCTCTAATATCTAAACCATCTTTATCAACGTATATAACTCTTTTATGAATTGCATCATATTGGTTTTTATATCCATAATTTTCCATTTCTATAACGTTAGCCCCATATCTTTCTACTCTCTTTACTTCTAATTTTTCTGGAACTCTTGACAAATGTTCATTTGCAAGAACTTTATATGCATTTGTATTATTAAGAGTTAATGTTGAATGTGCAGCTGTTGTTCTATTAATTTTTTCATCTAAGCTTTCTAACGAATTAATTATAATTTTATTTTTTTTGTAACTTAGTTCAAAAGTTGTAGAGCAAGAATGTGCTTTATATGTTGCATCGTAATTCTTTGGAACACCGCAATCAATTATTAAAGTTGTATCTTTAGTATCAATTCTTTGAAACCCACTTTCTGAAAGTTCTCTTGGTTTTTTTTGAGGTTTCGGAATTTCGGAAATTACGTTTTTTATTTTTTTTTGATTAACATTATGTGTTCCATTAAAATTTGCTAAAGAATTATCTTTGTGAAGAAAAAAATGATAAGCAATGGACATTTTTTTTATTGCATTTTGTAAATCAAAAAATACATTTTTTTTGGTCGAATTTAATATTGTTCTTATATCTAAAAGATCCATTAAGACTTGTAAGTGTATTTTAGGATTTCTTTGAAAATGGCATCCATCATTTAAAATTTGTTTTGTTAATTCTGATTTCAAATTAAAAATTGCAATTTGATAATAATATTTTTTGTTAGGAATGGTTATACTTGCATATATTAATGCTTTTATTATTCTTATTAAATCTGAGTTTCTTTTTAAATTTGAGAAATTTTTTACTAAATGTTCAATTTGTTTTAAAGTTGTATTAAACATTTCTTTTTTAAATTTTTCATCTGCAGAATTAAAAAAAAAGTTGTAATTTTTTAACCAATTACAAATCCTTGTTGCAAGAATGAAATCATTCCATGTATTTGATTTCCATGAATTATTTTTATCAATCCAATAAGAAGTTAATTTGCGTCCGTGGATTCTTAAAGTTTCGCTGCTTATCACTTGTAGGTCATTTAAAAAATTAAAAGAATGAAAGTAAAAAAAAAAAGGATTGTTTGTTTTCTTATTATCTGGAGGTTTATTTTTTAAAAAATTTTTTATTCTTTCAACATCCCCCTCCCATAAATTAGGCATTACGGTTTCTGTGTAGTTTATTTTTTCATCAAAATTAAGTTTGCCATAGATTGGAGAATTGTAAAAAATTTTTGAAATAAACGATTTCACTTTTTTTAATTTTTCAAAAAATCTTTGAAAATGAAAATTTCTTATTTTTACTGGAGTCATAATTTATTATTTATTTAGGCTTTTTTAGATTTAGTATGTTTTTTTTATAAAATTTTTTTCCACCTTTAAAACAATCAGTACCTGCAACTAAAATATTTGCCCCAGCTTCTAATATCTTTTTTGCATTATTAGAATTAATCCCCCCATCTACTTCGATATCTATGTTTAATTTCTCCTTTTTTATTTTTTCATTAATTTTTCTAATTTTTTTTATCTGATTTTTAATAAATTTTTGACCGCCAAAACCAGGATAAACACTCATGACAAGTATTAAATCTATTTTATTCAAATAAGGAAAAATTTTGTTTTCATTGATATTTGGGTTTAATACTAATCCTACTTTTTTTTTAAATGATTTTATTGTTTTGATTGTTTTATTAACATTTTTTACAGTTTCAGGATGAAATGAAATTATATCCGCCCCTGCTTTGATAAATGGTATTAAAAATTTATCTACAGGTTTTATCATTAAATGAACATCAAATTTTTTTTTAGTAAATTTTCTTAAAAATTTAACAGTATCAGGACCAAAAGTTAAGTTTGGAACAAAATGACCGTCCATTATATCAAAATGAATATAATCAGCTCCTGCTTTACTGATATCAACAATTTCTTTTCCTAATATAGAAAAATTACTTGCTAATATCGAAGGTGCTATTTTGATTTTTTTTTTCACAAAACTATATTATTCTACAATTAATATGAAAAAAAAAACAAAAAAAAAATTAGATAAAAACAGTAGTAAAATAAAAAAAAAAAATATTAAAAAACCTAATCCTACAAGATATGGTGACTGGGAAATTAAGGGAAGATGTATAGATTTTTAATTATTTTTTGTTTAGACGAGATTCAACTAAGTCATCAACAACAGCAGGATCGGCAAGAGTTGAAATATCACCGAGTTGATCACTTTCATCAGCAGCGATTTTTCTAAGAATTCTTCTCATTATTTTTCCCGATCTAGTTTTAGGTAATCCGGGGGCCCATTGAATTAGATCCGGAGATGCTATAGGTCCAACTACTTTTCTTACTTCATTTATTAAATCTTTTTTTAATTCATCTGATTCTTCAAAACCAGTTTTTAAAGTTACATATGCAT
>CAYXBD010000044.1:0-5114 GCA_964463275.1 uncultured Alphaproteobacteria bacterium
CTAAAACTTTTGGATGATCTGAATCGTATCCTCTATGAGTTGCTAGATCAAAAGCTACTGATAAGCCAGTTTGACCATTTTTAATATTAGCTTTATAAAATGCATTTGATTCTTCTGCTGTAGAGAATCCAGCATACTGCCTTATCGTCCATGGTCTATTCGGATACATAGTTGCCATTGGACCCCTAAGATAAGGATCAATTCCAGGATAACTAAATACGTGTTCTAAATCTTTTAGATCTTCAACCGTATACAATGGTTTTATTTTTATACCATCTGGAGTTTTAGAATATAGATTATCTAATTTAATATTTTTTAACTCTTTTTTTGCTTTTTGAATCCAATTTATATAATTTTTTTTATTTTTTTTTCTCATAACTTATTGATCTAACTTAAAAATTCTATTACTACCATTTTAAAGTATTAAATAAAAACTTTGGATATATATTTGTTTTTTTACAAATTTTTTCAATTTCTTTTATTTTCTTATGTATGCCAGTTAATACTAGAGCAGAATCTATCTTAAAATTATTCGCTCCTAATATATCAGTTCTTAAAGAATCCCCTACTGCTAAAATTTTATCCTTATCCTTAATTCTTGCTTTTATCATGGTTTCCTCGTAAATATCAGTGTAAGGTTTACCAAAATATTTAACTCTACCACCCATTTCTTTATATTTTAAAGCAAGTGCTCCTGCACAAATTTCTTTTCTTTTTCCTCTTACAATCTCCAAATCTGGATTTACACAAATCATTAATAAAGACATTTTTGCAGCCTTATTTAAAATTTTAATATATTTATTCACAACTTCACCTTCATTTAATCCTAAATTTAAAATAAACTTCGATTTTTCTAATTCTTTTTCCTCTACAATTTTAAGTCCTTTGCAAAAATCTCTGTCTTTTCTTGCACCTATAAAATAATATTTTTTTTTATTTAATCTAACTAAATAATTCTCATAAGTGATATCACCTGAACTGACTACATCAAAATACAAACTTTTTTTTAAACCTATTTTATTTAAAAACTTTTTTATTTTTGTAGATTTCCTTGGTGCGTTAGAAATAAAAACAACTTTTTTCTTTAAATTTTTAATTTTTTTTAAAATATTAATTATACCAGGAAATATCTTTACTCCATTATGAGTAACTCCATATAAATCAAAAAAAAAAGCGTCATATAAATTAGCTATTTCTGAAATTTTTTTTTTTTTTATAATTTTTATCATTTATTTAATTTTCCAACAGCTTCGCCAATGGATTTATAATTATCTTTTTTTAAAAGATAAATTAATTCTTCTTTAATGTTGTTCACTACTGATGGACCTTGATATACTAAAGCAGTATAAATTTGAACTAAAGATGCGCCGTTTAATATTCGTTCATATGCATCTTTACCTGAAGATATGCCTCCAACTCCTATTAATGGAACTTTTCCATTTGTCAAAATATAAAAATCTTTTAATAATTGGTTAGATTTATTTTTTATAGGTAATCCGCTGATACCACCTTTTTCATTTCCATTCTTACTAATTAAATTGTTTGATCTGTGAATTGAAGTGTTTGATATAATTACGCCGTCAATTGAAGAGCTTAAAACAATTTCAGCTATATCACCAATTTCCTGTTTTGATAAATCAGGATCTATTTTCAAAAAAACTGGAACATTTATTGAATTCTTTCTTTTAAAAGATGAAATCTTTTTAACTAATTTATCAAGATTATCTTTTTGTTCTAATTCTCTCAGGTTGGGGGTGTTTGGCGAAGATACATTTAATGTTATGTAACTAGCTTTTTTATTAAATATTCTTAATAATTTTACATAATCTTCAAAAGAATCTTTGGTATCTAAATTTTTACCTAAATTAATACCTAACAGACCTGAATTATTTGGAATTTCATATTTTTCTACATTTTGTAGAACCTTCTCTGCACCAAGATTATTAAATCCTAATCTATTTATAATCGCTTTATCCTCTAATAATCTAAAAATTCTTGGTTTTTTATTACCATATTGTGGGTTTATTGTAATAGTTCCTATTTCTACGAATCCAAATCCTAAGCATGTTAAACCTTCACAAGCTTCTCCATTCTTGTCAAAACCAGCTGCTAAACCGATAGGATTAGTAAATTTTAAATTACATACTTTTGTATTAAGTATAGGATCGTCAGATTTAATTTCTCTTTTAAAATTAGAAAAAAACTTTATGGCTAAATTATGTGCTAATTCAGGAGGAATAAACTTTAAAATAGGAAATATTTTTTTATATATTTTTTCAAACAATTTTTATTAACTATAAAACAAATTTTATTTACTTATATATAATATTTACTTATTTTTTTTATGGACAAAAAAAAAACAATTAGTGAAGAACAAAAAGAACTTATAGAAGAATTTTCTTTTTTTGATAATTGGCAAGATAAATATGAACATATAATTGATATGGGAAAGAAATTAGATATGCTTCCAGATAAATATCATACAAAAAAATTTAAGGTTGAAGGTTGTGTATCTGAAGTTTTTTTAGTACCAAAAAAAAATAATAATCTTTTAAACTTTAAAGCAGACAGTAATTCTGTAATAACAAGAGGTTTAATTGCAATGCTTTTAAGAATTTATTCTGACAGAATGCCTGAGGATATAATCAATAATCCTCCAGAATTTATTGATAAAGTTGGTTTAGGAATTCACTTAACGCCAAGCAGAACAAATGGTCTTCACTCCATGGTTGGAAAAATTATGGAATATGCCAAACAATATTCCAAATAAGAAAAAAACTTATCTAGAAAAACTATCTTCAATTAATTTAATTGTTTCTTTAATACCCAAAAGCAATATAAATGTTCCCAACCTTGGTCCATTCTTTTGCCCTAATAAAATTTCATAAAGAAATAAAAACCAATCTTTTAATTCATATTTATGTTTCTTTCCAAATTCATAAATTTCAGTTTGTACTTCTTCAGATGAAACTTCTGGTTTAAACTTTTTTAAGATATCAATGAGTTCTTCAAGAACTTTTTTTTCCTCTTTAGAAGGTTTTTTATATTTTTTATTTGGTTCTACAAAATCTTTATAATATTGAATAGAAAATTCTACTAATTTATCAGTATATGGATTATCTGATGGTTTAACATCAACCATATATTCTTTAATATAATTCCAGATAATATTTTTGTCATCACTTTGACAAGCGCTAACTAAATTCAGGATTAATGAAAAACTTATATCAATTTCAGCTTTTGGTATTTTATCACTATGAATATGTATTATAGGATTGTTTAATTTCTCAATATCATTTTGACTATCAAATTGTTTTAAATATCTAAGATATTCATCAACATACTTTGGTATAACGTCGTAATAAAGTCTTTTTGCTTTTTTTGGAGTGTAATACATAAACAATGATAAACTTTCAGATGGTCCATATTTAATCCATTCCTCAATTGACATTCCGTTTCCTTTTTTTTTAGATATTTTTTCACCTTTTTCATCTAAAAAAAGCTCATAATTAAATCCTAATGGTGGTGTTTTACCTAATAATTTACAAATTTCTGTAGTGCTCCGTATGGAATCTACCAGATCTTTGCCATATAATTCATAATCAACATCAAGTGCGTCCCATCTCATTGCCCAATCAACTTTCCATTGCAACTTACAATTACCTTTTAAAATATTAGTTTTACAATTTTCTCCATCTTCGTCTGTAAAACTTATTTCACCTTCTACTTCATTTTCCACTTCTATTGGCACTTGAAGAATTTTTCCTGTTTTTTTACTTATTGGTAAAATAGGACTATACGTTGATCTTCTTTCAGGGCCAATTGTAGGCAGAACTATTTCAGTTATTTTTTTATAATTTTTAAGAACTTTTAATAAATACTTATCAAAAAAACCAGACTTATATAATTCTGTCGCGCTTTTAAGCTCAAACTTAATTCCAAAATTATCTAAAAAACTTTTTAATTTGTTATTAACGTTATCAGCAAAAGTTTGATATTTTCCAAATGGATCAGGTATTGAAGATACTGGTTTACCTAAGTTTTCTTTTAACATTTTTTGATTAGGAAGGTTTTCTGGAACCTTTCTTAAAGCATCATAATCATCAGAAAAAGTAATTAATTTGGTTGGAATTTCAGAGATTTTACCAAATGCATTCATAATCATTTGTGTTCTAGAAACTTCACCAAATGTCCCTATGTGAGGCAAGCCAGATGCTCCATAACCAGATTGAAATAAAATATATCCTTTCTCTGGCTTTTTATTTATTTTTTTTAATATCAGTCTTGCTTCTTGAAAAGGCCAAGAGTTAATTTGATTTGCTTTAGAGAGGTCAATATTCATAGTTATATTTTACATAAATTTAGCATTTCTTTGATAGTTAGAATTTTCTTTCTAGGAGCAGGATCTATTGCATTATTTTTTTCATAAGAATCAATTTTTTCCCAATCTTCAAAAGATGTTGGTTTTAAATTTTTAGATTTTATTAATTTAATTAATGATTTTCTTCCATCTTTATTTTGATTTTTAAATTCTTTATTTATTAAATCTGCTACTAACTCCCCATCAGCTTTATTGGTTCCAATTACTCCAGTAGGGCCTCTTCTAATCCAACCAACCGCATAAAATCCTGTATCAATTCTTCCATTTTCGTTTTCAATCACTCCTCCAGTTATTTTTAAACCTGGTATTTCTTTAGGCTTATATCCTATTGCAGTAATAATTAGGCCGCAATTGATCTCGGTAACTTCTCCTGTACTTTTTAACTTAGTTCCTTCTAATTTTGTTTTTTCAAACTTAATTGATTCAACTTTATCATTACCAATAATTTCAATTGGCTTCTGAAAAAAATTAAAATTAAGTTTTTTTTCTTTATTTTCTTTTTCAATCAATAAAAAACTTTTTAAAGTTTCTAAATTTTTTTCAATTAGTCTTTGGTCTCTTTCTGAATAATCACCTTCTAATTTATTTGGCAAATCTATATTTACAATAGGTAAGCAATTTTTTAAATTACCCATTTCCCTAAGTTCTACATTAGTAAATTTTGCTTCGATAGGCCCTCTTCTACCAACCATGTACAAATTTTTTATAGGTGATTTATTTATAGAATTTAAGG
>CAYXBD010000045.1:0-5054 GCA_964463275.1 uncultured Alphaproteobacteria bacterium
CCGCTCATTTCACCAGCAAAAACTGCTTTTGTTTCTTTCATTTTTTTTTTTATTAATGAATGTCCTGTCTTCCAAAATATCGGCCTGCCTTTTAATTTCTTAATTTCATTAAAAACAATTTGACTAGACTTTATATCTAAAATTATTTTAGAATTTGGTTTTTCTAAAAGAACTCCTTTAGCTAAGAAGGCAACAATTTTATCAGCAAATATTATTTTACCTTGATCATCGACAACACCTAGTCTGTCACCATCGCCATCAAAAGCAAACCCAAAATCACATTTCTTTTTTTTTACTAGTTTTATTAATTGTTTTAAATTATCTGGCACAGTTGGATCTGGATGATGAGCTGGAAAATTTCCATCAATTTTTTCATTAATAAGATAATGTTTTCCGCTAAGTTTCTTTGTTAATTGAGAAATAATTTTTCCACTAGATCCATTACCAGGATCCCAAGCAACTTTAATATTTTTTTTTATCTTTGCAGAATTAATTAAAAAAAATAAATAATTATTAGTTACAGGTATTTTTCTTTGTTTTCCTTTTTTATTTTTGGAAAAATCACCTTTAGATGAAATTTTTGCGATATCTAAAATATCCTCGCCAATAATACTTTTATTTTTTAATAACATTTTAAAACCATTATAATTAGGAGGGTTGTGTGATCCTGTTATCATAATTCCACTATCTAATTTTTTCATGTACATAGAAAAATAAAGTAACGGGGTTGGAACTAGACCAATTTCATACACTTCTATTCCTTGTGATAGCAAGCCTTTTATAAGTTCTTTATGAATTTTAGGTGAACTAAGTCTTCCATCGTAACCAATTACTACATTTTTATATTTTTTCCTTTTTAAAAGAGTTGCAAAAGATTTTCCTAAAAAAAAAGCATCGATTAAATTCAGATCTTCATTGACTATCCCTCTTATATCATATTCTCTTAATATTGTTTTATTGAAAGTATGACTATCCATTAAAAGTTTTTAAATTCTTAAATACCTAAAAGCTTTAATAAATTTGGAAGAATACTTCTTAAAAATGAAAATAAATAGCCTATTTTGCCTGTATAAATAAAATAAATAAATATTCCTATAGTAAATAAAATAAATAAATATTTAATTTTTAAATTTGGATTCTTAAAAAATTTAATTAATAAAAAAATTAGAAAAAAAGCTAACAGTAAAATTAAAATAGTTTTAATCATTAATTTTCATTGATTTAAAAATTTTATTTTCTTTAGCAAAAAAATTAGATATTGCTAAACAAATTTTCTTTATATGTTTTGTACTAAAGAAAGGATTTAGTAAAACAGCTCTTAACCATTTACTTTCATTATATTCTACAACGGAGAAAAAAATATTATATTTTTTAAATAAAAACTTTTGAAGATTTAGATTTATTGAATTGTTTTCAATTGGACTTTTGTTTCTTATTTCATATCTAAAACAAAGAATATTCATCTCAGGTTCACAT
This sequence comes from uncultured Alphaproteobacteria bacterium, assembly GCA_964463275.1. Classification (GTDB taxonomy): domain Bacteria; phylum Pseudomonadota; class Alphaproteobacteria; genus CAYOOR01. The sequence goes on from CAYXBD010000045.1 coordinate 1,477, forward strand.
GCAATCTTAACATTATCTATTTCTAGTAATTTTTTCTTAAACAAATTTGTAAATTTATATGAGTTATTTATAATTTCTGAATAACTAAAATTTCCTAAATGTTGAAGTGATAACCATAATTTTAAAATATCTGGATATCTTGTTCCTTGCAAAGTTATTTCACCTTGGTGATATTCATTTTTATCTTTCATAACGTAGGGCAAAGGAATATAAAAATCAGAGTAAAGATATTTTTTATTTTTTAATAATAATATCGAACATGTCTTTGTTATATGAAGCCATTTTTGTGGATTAAATGAAATAGAGTCCGATTTTTCTATACCATCTAATTTATTTCTAAATTTATCTGAAAAAATTAATGCACCTCCATAAACTGCATCTGTGTGCAGCCACATTTTATATTTATCAGCTATCTTCGATATTTCATTTAAATTATCAATGCTTCCCGTAATAGTGGTGCCCACCGTAGCAACTATACAAAATGGAAAACCGGAATCCTTGATCTTTTGTTTAATTGATTTATCTAAATTAGAAATTTTCATTTTGCCATCTTTATGTGTTTCTATAGGTACAACTGAGTTTGTCCCTAACCCAAGTACCATTGCAGCTTTTTCTATAGAAGTATGAGACTCTTCTGATGCAAAAATATAAGGTTTTCTTTTAAGACCCGTTAAACCTTTTTCAAATGAACCTAATATACGATTTCTAGCTAATGCAATTGCTTGAATATTCGATAGTGACCCACCTGCAAGCATTATACCTCCGGAATCTTTGCCTAGATTAAATTTTGTTGCCAAGTCCGAGGTTACTTTCTTTTCAATTTCTGTAAGAATTGGAGCAGTTTCTTTGCTGAGCATATTGTTATTAATCATTGAACATATTATGTCGCCAACTATAGACATGGTTGTTGGTAAAGAATCCATATGGCCTAAATAATATGGATTTGAAGCATTCATTGAATTATCAATTATAAATCTAATCTGTTTTAAGATTTGAGTTTCGCTAATAGGTACGTCGTTAAGATTAAGTTTGTCAATATTTTTTATATTTTTTGGTAAAGGAGGTAATTTCTCGGCATTCGACATTCTTTTTAGAAGTTCGTCAACAATTTTATGAATGAAATGTTTTACATTTTTGATATTTTTTCCATAGGGGTCAACAAATGCCATTTTCTGAATTTTTTTATCTATCATTTAATTTCCTTTATTGTAAGTCATTTAAAAATAGTTGAAAAAAAATATAAACCAAATAATATCTTATTGTTATGAGAATGATTATCATTAGCAGTAAATAGAAAAAAACTACAATGTCTAATAAAAAAAATATTTTTTTAAATTTAATACTTATATTTTTTTTTATTGGTCTCGGATATTTTACTTTAAAATCAGAAACTAAAAATGAATTAAATATATATTCAGGTAGAAAATCGCATTTAATTGAACCTTTAATAAATGAGTTTAAGAAAAATAAAAAAATAAAAATAAATTTAACAACTGGAAAGTCAGATGAATTTATAGAAAGATTAAAGCTAGAAGGAGTTAACTCTGAAGCAGATATTTTGTTAACAACTGATATTGCAAGATTATCAAGAGCAAAAGATAATAATTTATTTAAAAAAGTTAATTCAAAAATATTAAAAAAAGATATTCCATCTATATACACTAGTAAAGATAATGACTGGTTTGGCTTATCAGTAAGAGCTCGACCAATAATTTATTCCAAAGAAAGAGTAAATATAAATGAGCTAAAGGATTACCAACAATTAGCTGATAAAAAATGGAAAGGTAGAATTTGTATGAGATCATCAAGTAACGTTTATAATCAATCTTTAATTGCGTATATGATTTTAAATTTAGGAAAAAAAAAAACTGAAGATTGGATAAAAAATTTAGTAAATAATTTTGCAAGAAAACCTTTTGGGGGTGACAGAGATCAAATAAAAGCTATTGCATCTGGCCAATGTGATATTACTGTTGCAAACACATATTATTTAGCAAATATGTTAAATAGTAAAAATAAAAAAGATGTAAAAGCTGCGGAAAAAGTATCTATATTTTGGCCAAATCAAGAAACTTTTGGAGCTCATATAAATATAAGTGGTGCAGGAATATTGAAAGGTTCGAAGAATTTTAAAAATGCTCTTATGTTTTTAGAATTTTTATCCTCAAAACAAGCTCAGGAAATATATACAAAAAAAATTCATGAATATTCAATTAGAATGGATGTTGAACCTTCAGAAACTGTTTTTAAATTTGGAAAGTTTAAATCAGATCGTTTAAAATTAGAAGAAATGGGAAAAAAAATTAAAATTGCTATATATATTGCTTCAAAGTATAACTGGCGATAAATTAGAAACAATTGAAAATGAGTAAGGAGCCAAACTTGAATTCGAGGGAGAAAAGATGACTCCTTACTTGATTTTATAGAAATCTATGTAAAATTAACGAATCTTAGAAAATTTTATTCCACTTTAATTAAAAAATTATTATTTAATGTATAATTAATATTTGATATTAATTATTTAGTTGTGAAATTTTTTATATACTTTTTATTTTTTTTTCTTACAGTCTTTTGTTTTAATTCAGACATATTCTCTATAGATTTTGAAACTGCAAAAAAAAAATTAAATAATAAAGAATACAGTGAAGCTTATGAAAGCTTCAACAAATGTACTTCTGATTGTTTAGAAACAGGCAATTGTTCTGAGGAGCATTTTTTATGTATGCTTGAAATTGGAAGAATGTTAGAAAAAGGATTGGCGGAGGTAAACTTAGATGAAGAACAAAGAATAAATAAAGCTAAATTCTGGTATGAATATTGTTCCGATAAAGGATCAGAAATATGCGCACAAAAAATTTCAACGTTAAAACCTAAAACCCAATTTATTGTAAAAAACATACAAGAAAAATTGTTTGATTTAGGATACACTATTAAAAGAGATGATATTCCTGGTATTGAAACTTTCATTGCAATAAAACAATTTCAAGAAAAAGAAAAACTACCTGTTGAACTACCAACGGAACCTGAGGAATGGTTAAAACTAAATGATATGTTGACAAATGCATTAGTTAACAAAAACAATAATCAAAATACAAAAATAGGTAATCCTTCGGATTATGCTACAGGAATGTGGGTAGGTGAAAAAAATAATTTATATGTTTTAACTGCAGGACATTTTGCAAATGGGTGTACAAAAATAAGGTCAAATAAATTAAGCTTAAGAATTCATAAAATTGATGATTACAATGATTTAGCTTTATTAGAAACCGATAATCCAATAAATAAAAATCATTTACCTGTAAAATTACCTTCAAAAGGTGGGGTAGAGAATGAAAAAATTTATGTTTTCGGATATCCTAGGCAAACAATTCTTGGGAAAAGTGAAACATCTGAAGGGGAAATTCTTTCCTTAACTACAAAAGGTGACAGAAGTAAAATTATTATTTCTGGAAATTTGCATGTGCATTCAAGTGGAAGTCCTGTAATTAATGAAAGAGGTTTAATTGTTGGAACCGTTCATGCAAAATCATCTCTTTGGAAACGAGTTAAAGAAAGATTAAATTTTGGCGTTACATCTG
>CAYXBD010000046.1:0-5044 GCA_964463275.1 uncultured Alphaproteobacteria bacterium
AAAACATCTCTTGTTCCCCTAACAGGTTGTAATTTTTTCATTTTTTTTTGTATTTCTTTTCTATGTACTCGTGAATAATTTTTTTAAAATCTTCAGTTATATTCTTTCCTTTTAAAGTGTGGGTCTTTTTCCCATCAATAAAAACTGGCATTGTTGGACTTTCTCCTGTGCCTGGTAAGCTAATTCCTAAATCTGCATTTTTACTTTCGCCAGGACCGTTAACAATACATCCCATAACTGCAAGTTTTAAAGACTCGACGCCATTATATTTTTTTTTCCAATTCGGCATTTGATCTCTAGTATAAATTTGGATCTTTTCTGCTAATTCTTGAAAAACTTTACTTGTTGTTCTTCCACAACCTGGACATGCTGTTACTTTAGGTGTAAAGGATCTAATTCCTAAATTTTGTAATATTTCTTGAGCTACATATATCTCTTCTCTTCTATCTCCTCCTGGTTTTGGAGTAAGAGAAATTCTAATTGTGTCCCCTATCCCTTTAGAAAGAATTAAAGATAAAGCTGCGGTTGATGAAACAATACCTTTAATTCCCATTCCAGCTTCTGTTAATCCAAGATGTAAAGAATGGTCACTTTCTTTCGCCAATCCATCATATACCTCAACTAAAGTATGAAGTTCGCTTACTTTGCATGAAATAATTATCTGTTCTTTATTCAAACCTAATTCCTCAGCTCTTTTTGCACTATCTAATGCTGATACTATTAAAGCTTGTTTTGTTACACTGCCAGAATCTAAAGGTTTTTTTAATTTTGAATTTTTATCCATTAAATTTGATAACAATTCTTGGTCTAAACTCCCCCAATTTACTCCTATTCTAACTGGTTTATTATTCTTAGCCGCTGTTTCAATCATTGATGAAAACTGAATATCTTTTTTTTCTTTGAAACCTACATTTCCAGGATTAACTCTATATTTATCAAGCGTTTTAGCACAGTCAGGATATTTATTTAATAAAGTATGTCCTATATAATGAAAATCGCCTACAATTGGGACATTGCAATTAGCTTTTAAAATTTCATCTTTTATATAAGAAACAGCTTTAGCGGAATCATCTCTATCTACAGTCACCCTTACAATCTCAGAGCCTGCATTTGCAAGATCAATAATTTGTTTAGAAGTTTTTTTTACATCAGCAGTATCAGTGTTAGTCATAGATTGTACAACGATTGGATTATTACCACCGATTATTACATTTCCAACTTTTACAGGAATAGTGTAACGTCTTTTATAATCTCCTAAATTTAAATTTAGAGACATATTTTTTTATAAAAAAAAAATATATTATAGCTAATGATTAGTAATTAAACTATTAAGATTGACAGAGTTTAAAACGCTGCCGAAAGAGCCTAAATCAGAATGATCAGTATTTCTGTCTTTTAAAACTAACGCTCCGGCATTACTAGCAGAAATAATAACTTCCTCTCTATCAGATGGTAAGTTAAAAGATTCGTCTTTTTTTAATATTGTGGATATTAAAATATTTTCATCTTCATCTTTAATTTCAATCCAAACATCTTCTTTTGCAATTATTTGTCTTAAAAAATTTGAATAATTTTGAGTTTTGAAATTTTCTAATTCATCTATATTTACATTTGTTTGTTTTATTGGCGTTTCTTTATTTTTTTTGATCTTTTCAATTTCATCAACTAAATTTTCCTCAACTTTTGTAAGTTTTAATTCATTTTTTGGTTCAATTATTGCAAGCTGGCCTCCTTTATTATCAGAATTTCCAATAAAGTTTGCTAAAAAAAAGATAGTTAATCCTAATAATCCAAAAGATATTAAGGGCAAAGTTGGAATTTTATCTGTAAGTATTGGTATTCTAGTTTTTCCAATATCAGTAGTTTCAGAATATAATTTTCTTTCTCCTTGTTGGTCAATTCCATTTGTTTCCTCATCAAAAATTTTCAAAATTGTTTTGTCGCTTATTCTTAGTGATTTTGCGTAAAGTTTAAGAAATGATTTTTGATAAAATCTTCCACCTATTAAATCAAAATCACCTTCTTCAATATTTTGTAAATTTTGGATGGAAATTTTTGTCTTATTTGAAATCTTATCTAGTGTAAATTTCTTTTTTACACGACGAGTCTTTAATATCTGACCTATTTTAATATTTTCTTCACTCATTTGATCCCTTAACTACTATTAGTTAATAACAGTTATAAGAAATACTATATATTTTTTACACGTTCAAACAATAGAATTATTAATATTTTATATATATAACTGTGGATAAGTTAGCCTAAATTATATGTTTTATGCAGAATGTTTACTGCTTTTTTTAGATTTCTTCTAGAAATCAAAACACTTATTTTTATTTCAGAAGTTGAAATTAAATCAATATTGATTTTTTGCTTTCCTAAAGCTTTAAACATATCTTCCGCAATTCCAGCGTTTGACCTCATCCCTATCCCAACTATTGAAATTTTAGCTACATTGCTATCAGGTAAAATATTTTTTATATTAATATCATTTTTAATTCTATTAATGCATTTTTTTGCCTTAAATAAATCTGTTTCAGCTATTGTAAAAGTTAAATCGGAATATTTACCATCAGAAGATATATTTTGAACGATCATATCTACATTTATATCTTCATCCGCTAATGATCCAAAAATTTTTGCTGCTACTCCAGGTTTGTCAGGTATACCGAGTAATGTTATTTTAGAGTCGTTATTACTAAACACAATGCCGCTGACATTTCTTTTTTCTAATTTGGTTGAATCGTCAATTTTAGTTCCTTTTACATTTTTAATACTAGATTTTACCCACAGAATTATATTATTATTTTTTGCTAAAGAAACAGACCTTGGCTCTAAAACTTGAGCTCCAACTGATGCCATTTCTAACATTTCATCGTATGTGAGTTGATCTATTTTTTTTGCTTTTCTTACCCACCTTGGATCAGCTGTATATACTCCTTCAACATCCGTATGTATATCACATCTATCTGCAAATAATTTAGAAGCTATTGCCACTGCAGTTGTATCAGAGCCTCCTCTTCCTATAGTAGAAATTCTAAACTCATTTGAAATTCCTTGAAATCCAGCAATTACAGGTGTAATACCTTTTTTTATTTCTTTCTTTAATAATGTAGAGTCAATATCTAAAATTTTTGCCTTGCCATATGACGTATTAGTTAATATTGGCACCTGCCAACCCAAAAATGAACGAGCTTTAACATTAATACTCTTTAAAGCAAGAGCCATTAAACCGGAAGATGCTTGTTCTCCTGATGAAAGGATAGTATCAATCTCTTCAGTGCTACCGTTAAAAGAAATTTTATTAATCAATGATTGAAGTGTATCTGTGGTTTTTCCTAAAGCACTTACAACAACAACCACCTTATTTCCTAAAAGTACTTCTTTTTTTACAAGTTTAGCGGCTTTCTTTATTTTTTCTATATTTGATAATGATGTGCCGCCAAATTTTTTTATAATTAATAATTTCTTTTTCATAAAATTGTACTATTTAACATAAAAAAAATTTTTTTTCTTTTGTTAATAAGAAGACTATAAAATAATAATTAATGATAATTTTTTAAACAAAAAAATGGAAAAAAACGAATTAAATAAATGGTGGAATATAAAGGGCAATTACAAAATATTACACAAAATTAACCCTTTAAGATTAGAGTTTATTTTAAATAACTTTAATAAATCTGTAAAAAAAAAAGATGTACTTGATATTGGTTGTGGCGGTGGACTGATTTCAGAATTATTAGCTAAAAAAAATGCAAATGTAACAGGAGTTGATGAAAATATTTATAATATAAAACAAGCAAGAGATCATGCAAAAATGAGCTCAGTAAAAATTGACTATAAAAATCAATCTTTAGACACCTTTTATAAAAAAAACAAAAAAAAATATGATTTAATATTATGTTTAGAAGTTTTAGAACATGTAAATGATGTAAAAAAAACTTTAGATAAAATATCAGAATTGATGAAACCAGGCGCAACTTTAATTTTATCTACAATAAACAGAAATTTAAAATCTTTGATATTTGCAAAAATATTTGGAGAATACATCCTAAATTGGATCCCGGTAGGAACACATCAATTTGAAAAATTTCTTAAGCCAGAAGAGATTGTAGAATTTCTTAAATTAAAAAAAATTGAAATTAAAAATATTAAAGGTATGGAATTTAATCCTATTTCAAATAATTGGTTACTAACAGATAATACTAATGTAAATTATTTTATAGTTGGAAAAAAATAATACACTTTTTTTTGTGAAATATATTTATTTACATTTTTTTTATTTTTTTTTTAAATAAATAATCTTTTAATAAAAAATAATGACATTAAAAATTGGAGATACTGCGCCTAATTTTAAAGCAAAAACAACTACTGGAGAAATTGATTTTCACAGATGGATAGATAGTAGTTGGGTAATTTTATTTTCTCATCCTAAAGCTTTCACACCTGTCTGTACTACTGAATTAGGATATATGGCTGGATTAAAAAATGAATTTGATAAAAGAGGTGTAAAGATAATTGGATTAAGCGTTGACAATGTAGATGATCAAAGTGAATGGTTAAAAGATATAAAAGAAACACAAGGAAATTCTGTAAATTACCCTTTAATTTGCGATGCAGATAAAAAAATCTCAGATCTTTATGGAATGATACATCCAAATGCATCTGATACACTTACAGTCAGAACTGTATTTATAATTGGTCCAGATACAAAAATTAAACTTATGTTATCCTATCCTGCAAGTACTGGAAGAAATTTTGATGAAATTTTAAGAGTTGTTGATTCTTTACAACTAACAGCTAAACACAAAGTAGCAACGCCCGTAAATTGGAAAAATGGCGAAAATTGCATAATTGTTCCTGCTGTAAATGATGATGAAGCAAAAGAAAAATTTCCTGATGGTTGGGATTCTCCTAAACCCTATTTAAGAATAGTACCACAACCAAAAGATTAAAATTTTTTCTCTAATTTTAAAGAAGGTATAGAAGTTCTCACCATTGACACTTTTTTTGTATTAATTTCACTTATAATTACAGAATTATT
>CAYXBD010000047.1:0-4990 GCA_964463275.1 uncultured Alphaproteobacteria bacterium
ATAAAGTTTATAGTGAAGTAGAAATAAAAGAGAGGTTAAAAAAAGATTTACCTTTGTGGGTCTTTGAAGGTAATTGGATAAAAAGAAAATATAAAACTCAGAACTGGAAGTCTACATTAATGGTAATCAACACTGTAGGACATTTATCTGAAGCAGCTTGGCATCACCCAGATATAACTGCTTCATATGCTTGGGTTGAAGTTCGTTTGACCAATCATGCTGCAAAAGGAGTTACTGATAAAGATTTTGAACTTGCAAAAAAAATAGAAGATACCATACAATGGGATCCATCTAAAGATGATGGTTCTTTAGAAGGTACACCAAAAGAAGACCAAAGATTTTCGTATATAAAATACGATAAATAATTTAATTTTTTTTTTTTTTAATTTTTTTTTTATGAAAAATCCGAATTTCACATGCCCATTCTGCTCTTTGTTATGCGATGATATTCAATTAGAAATTAAAGGAAATAATTTAAGACCACTAAACTCCACATGTTCAATTTTAGCAAATTCATTAAAAAAAAAGATTAATGAACAATTTTCTAGAATTGATGGAAAAAAAATAAATATTTCCCAAGCAATTAATGAATTATCTTTTTTAATAAAAAAAAGTGAATCAACACTATTTGCAGGAATGGGAACCGATATTAAAGGTGCAAAGGCAGCTCTTGATATTATTGATAAACATAAATGCATTATCGACCATTTTTCTGGCGATACTTATGTAAAGAATTTAAAAAGTATACAAGAAACTGGAGGCTTTTTTTTAACTTTATCAGAATTAAAAAATAGATCAGATACTATTATTATATTCCAGTCATCAGATGATGTGCTCCCAAGATTATTTGAAAAATATATTTTTCCAAAGGATACAATTAATAATTTAAAAAAAAGAAAAGTAGTTTTTATTGGTTCTAAAGTTCCACAATTTTTATATAAAAATAAAAAATTAATTAGCGTCGAGATTATAAAATCAGATTCCGTTAATTTATTGAACTTTATATCAAGTATTAGAAAATCTATTAATTTTGGAGACTCAGAAGCAAAAGATAAAAAAATATTAAATTTGGTAGAACTTTTAAAAAAAACAAAATATGGATCTATTTTATGGTCTATATCAGAACTCCAAACCGATATTAGCGATGTAATTGTAAATGAAATAAATTTATTAATCCAAGATTTAAATAAATTTACAAGATTTTCCGGATTATCATTATCTGGCTCTGATCATATTTTAACAGTTAACGAAGTATTATTGTGGCAAACAGGATTTCCTATTAGAACAAGCTTTGCAAATGGTTTTCCAGTTCACGATATTGACCAATTTTCAACAAAGAAACTGTTAGATGGTAAAGAAGTAGACTTAGTTATATGGATAAATTCTTTTAGTGAAAAAAAAATTATTATTAATAAAAAAATTAAAAATGTTTTAATTGGAACTCCAACACATCCTCAAAAAAACGATGTAGATATTTTTATACCTGTAGGTACGCCGGGTTTAGATCATAACAGTCATTTATTAAGAGTTGATAAAGTGGTTTCAATGCCATTAAAAAAAATTAGAAACATTTCCTTACCAAGTGTTGAACAAGTTTTGAATAAAGTGAAAGAGGGGATTATTAATGATAACTAAGTTACAAAATGCAAGAATTTATGATCCCATTAATAGAATTAATGGAAAAATTAAGGATTTATATATAAAAAATGGACATATTGTTGATAAACCTAAATATGGTGAAAAAGTATCTACAACAATTAATCTAAAAAATAAAATTATTATGGCAGGTGGAATAGATATTCATAGCCACATAGCAGGAGGAAAAGTTAATTTAGCTAGATTATTACTGCCTGAAGAACATAGAAAATATTTATATTCATCTTCAGAAAAGTTAAGATCTGGTTCAGGTTTAGGAACTTGTAGTTCATTTCATATAGGATACAAGTATGCTAAATTAGGGTATACGGCAGTTTTTGAACCAGCAGTACTTCCTTCTAATGCAAGATCAGCAATTATTGAAATGTCTGATATACCTTTTATTGATAAAGGAACATATACTGTTTTAAGTAATGATGATTTTTTATTAAAATTAATACAAAAGAAAACTAATCAAAAAAAAATTAACGATTATGTTGCGTGGATACTTCATTCAACAAAAGGCTTAGGTATTAAAATTGTAAACCCAGGAGGTATCAACGCTTTTAAGTTTAATCAAAGAACGCTTGATCTTGATGAAAAAAATAAAAAATATGCAATTACTCCTAGATCTATTTTAAAAGTTTTAACTAAATCATTGGTTGATTTAAAAGCACCACATCCAATCCATGTTCATGGTTGTAATTTAGGAGTTCCAGGAAATGTTAACACCACATTAAAACAAATTAGTGCAGTTGAAGGAAAACCTATGCATTTAACTCATATTCAATATCATTCATATGATAATAAAGGAGATAAAAAATTTTCTTCAGGAGCAGGTCTTTTAGCTGAGAATATAAATAAAAATAAAAATATTACTTGTGATGTAGGACAAATTATGTTTGGTCAAACTGTAACTGCTTCAGCAGATACAATGAGTCAATATAGAAACCATCATTTTGCGCACCCAAAAAAATGGATATGCGCAGATATAGAATGTGAAGCTGGATGCGGTATAGTTCCATTTGAGTATCGAGATAAAAATTTTGTTAATTCTCTTCAATGGGCTATAGGACTAGAATTATTTTTATTGATTAAAGATCCTTGGAGAATTTATTTAACTACTGATCATCCAAACGGTGCTGCATTTACTGCTTATCCAAAATTAATAAAATTGTTAATGGATAAATCCTATAGAAATAATGAATTTGAAAAAATTAATAAACAAGCACAAAAAAACTCAGTACTAAAGAATTTGAAAAGAGAATATAGTCTTTATGATATTGCAATTTTAACAAGAGCAGGGCCCGCAAAGGTTTTAGGATTAACTAATATTGGACATTTAGGACTTGGTGCTAAAGCAAATATAACGGTTTATAATGATAAACAAGATAAAGAGGAAATGTTTGAAAAGCCATTTATGGTTTTAAAAGACGGTGAAATAATTGTAAAAAATGGAAATATTCAAAAAGTTTTTAATGGAAAATTTTATACAGCGGAAACTGATTATGACAAAAGTATAGAAAAAGAAATTAAACCTTATTTTGAGAAATATATGGGTAGAAAAATGGAGAATTTTAAAATACAAAATCAAGAACTATGGGATTATGGAATAGAAACTGAAAATATTAAATGTAATAGAAATGATTATTAATGGAATAAAAATTGAAAATACATTTGCGGAAGCTTTTCCAATGAAAGCTGTAAGACTTATTATCACAGCAGATTCAAAGTATTGGTTGAAACAAGCAATAAATAACATGACAGGGTTTGCAACGTCAGTAATTGCATGTGGTTGTGAAGCAGGAATAGAAAAAGAAATTAGATCTTCAGAAACTCCTGATGGAAGATCAGGTATCGCCGTACTTTTATTTGCAATGGACAGTAAAGGGCTTGCTAAACAAGTATTAAGAAGAGTTGGGCAATGTATATTAACTTCACCAACCACAGCATGTTTTTCTGGATTAGAAAGTGATGAAAAAATAGATTTAGGAAACGCTATTAGATATTTTGGAGATGGTTTTCAAGTTTCAAAAAAAATTAATGATAAAAAAATATGGAGAATTCCTGTTATGGAAGGAGAGTTTGTTATTGAAGATAAAACAAGTATTGCAAACGGTATAGGAGGAGGAAACATTTTAATTATTGGCGACTCAAATCAAGAAGTTTTAAAGTCATCTGAGGCTGCAGTTAAAGAAATGAGAAAAGTTAATAATATAATTTTACCATTTCCTGGAGGAATTGTTCGATCAGGATCAAAAGTTGGATCAAAGTATAAGAGTCTTATAGCATCAACAAATGATGCTTATTGTCCAACATTAAAGGGTATTACTAAAACAAAATTAAGTAAAAGCAATGAGTCTGTTTTAGAAATTGTAATTGATGGAACTAATGAAAAAGACATATCTCTTGCTATGAAAAAAGGAATTAATATTATTTGCAAAAAATTTAATAAGGGCATTAGATCGATATCTGCGGGTAATTATGGTGGAAAATTAGGACCATACCATTTTCATTTAAGGGATATCATGAAATGAGTTATTTAGTTTTAAAATTAAAAAAAAAATTAAAATTTAGAATAAATTTGGATTTATTAACTCCAGATAAAATTGTAAATAAAGAAATATCTACAATAAAATCTTTAAAAATTAAATATGGAAAAAAAAAAAAAAAAATTTCAAATTTTTTTTCTGTTTCTGGGAAATTAAGAAAGGGAATCCTTCTTAAAGGGGATTTAGATAAATGTGACTTTATTGGCGGTCAAATGAAAGATGGAATAATTATTGTTAAAGGAAATACAGGGGATTATTTAGGTAACAAAATGAAAGGTGGAAAAATTATTGTTTATGGTTCTTCATCTAATTACACCGGATCTTCTTTAAAAAATGGAGAAATTTTAATAACTAAAAATACAGGTGATTTTTTAGGAAGTTCAATTCAAGGTGAAAAATTAGGAATGTCCGGAGGAGTTATTGTTGTTAAAGGTAGCGCGGGTCATAGAGTTGGATTTAAAATGAGATCAGGGGTTATCTATATCAAAGGAAACACTAAAGATTTCACTGGCTGCCAGATGATTGCAGGTACAATTATTGTTAAAGGTAAGATTGGTTTCAATGTCGGTCTTTTAATGAAAAGAGGCACAATAGTTTTAGAAAAACAAAAATTATCTGCTTCTTATTTAAACTATAATGGTAAAAATAATTATATTTTTTTAAAAGTTATTCAGAACTATCTTGAGAAAATTAGTGATGAATTTAAAGATATTTTTCCTAATACCTATATAAAAAAGTATTTAGGTGATACAAATTGTAAAGGTATGGGAGAAATATTGATTCTAAAGTAAATTGATTTATTT
>CAYXBD010000048.1:0-4913 GCA_964463275.1 uncultured Alphaproteobacteria bacterium
CTAGATTTTCTTCAAAAGTCATAATATCTGCAATTAATTGGCAGGGATGTGTGTTGTCATTCAGTCCATTTATAACAGGAATTGAAGAATATTTAGCTAATTCATATAATTTTTCAGCTTTTGTGGTTCTATAAACAATAACATCTAAATATCTTGATAACACTTTAGCTGTATCAGAAATTGTTTCACCCCTTCCTAAATGAGTTTTTTCATGTTCAAGAATTGAAATATTCCCTCCAAGTTGGTACATTGCAATTTCAAAAGAAACCCTGGTTCTAGTCGAAGGTTTTTCAAAAATTAATCCTAGAGTTTTTCCTCTATGTGTATCTTGACCTGAAGTAATACCTTGTTTGTATGACTTTGACAAATCTATAATACTTCTTAACTCTTCAGTTTTAATTTGGTCTAAATCTAGAAAATGCTTTATTTTTTTCATCTTTTATTAATATCCTTACATGTTTTTTCTATTATTTTTAAAGCAATTTTAAGTTCTTTTGTTGTTACATTTAATGGAGGTAAAATTCTAATTACATTTTCATTAGCTCCAACAATTAATAAACCATTAATTCTTAATTTTTCTATAAAAATAGAATTATTAACCTTGCTTTTTATCCCTAATAAAAAACCTTTCCCTCTAATTTCATCTATTAAATTACTATAATTATCTTTAATTCTATTAAGATTACTTAGAAAAAAAGTTGCTTTTTGATTTATGCTGTCTAAAAATTTCTTTTTAGATATAATTTCAATTGCCTTATTAGCAACTGAACATGCTAGTGGATTTCCTCCAAAAGTTGATCCGTGGCTTCCAATTCTCATTCCTTTGGCTACTTTATTAGTTGTTAAACAAGCGCCAATTGGAAATCCTCCTCCCATTCCTTTTGCAGTCGTTAATATATCTGGTTTTATTTTTGACCATTGATATGAAAAAAACTTGCCGGTTCTACCAATGCCAGATTGTACTTCATCAAAAATTAGTAAAATATTTTTTTTATTACAAAGTTTTCTTAATCCTTCCAAACATTCATTAGGAATTACTTTTATACCTCCTTCTCCTAAAATTGGTTCAACCATAATTGCTGCTGTTTGTTTATCTATTACTTTTTCAATTGATTTATGATCTCCAAATTCTACTTGTATAAAACCATCAACTAAAGGATCAAAACCTTCAATTAACTTTTTTTGACCAGATGCAGAAATCGTCGCTAAAGTTCTGCCATGAAAACTACCTTTAATTGTAATAATTTTAAATTTTTTTTTTCTTCTTTTTATTTGATGATAAGCTCTTGCTGTTTTAATTGCTGTTTCAACAGACTCTGCTCCTGAATTACAAAAAAAAACTTTATCAGCAAATGTAAGTTTTACTAATTTTTTAGCTAATTCTTCTTGTTCTGAAATTTGAAATGCATTTGATACATGCCATATTTTTTTTGACTGCTTATGTAATATTTTAATTAATTCTGAATTACAGTGTCCAAGAGAATTCACAGCTATACCGCTAGCAAAATCAAGATATTTTTTACCATTCTTGGTAATTAAATAAGATCCTTTTCCTTTAACAAAAGACAAATTAGATCTTTTATAAGTTGCTAAAATTGATGAGTGCATTGTTTTTTTATCTTTAAGTTCTTAATTTGTACCCTGTCTGAAACATTTTATAAACTAAGAAGAATAATATGGTATTTAAAGTAATACATACAATAACTCCATTTATAATTGGTGCATCTGAATATCCTATAAAACCTGCTCTAAAACCATCTATAAAATAAAATATTGGGTTATATTTTGCTAAAAGTTCTAAAATAACAGGCAATTTTTCAATAGAATAAAATGAACCAGATAAAAAAGTTAAAGGAGTTATAATAAATGCTGTCAAACCAGCCATATGATCAAATTTTTCACTCCAAATCCCCCCCATTATTCCTAAAAGACTAAGAGACATTGAGCCTGAAAAAGAAAAAAAAATAATATAAAAAAAATTTACAAACTTCATATCAATAAAAAAATATAAAGTTATTATACTTGCTAATCCCACAATCATGCCTCTAGCAACGCCCCCAAGGCTAAGCGCTATGGTAAGTTCAAGGCTTGAAAGAGGGGGCAAAAGCAAATCTACAATATTTCCTTGAACCTTAGAAATCATAATTGTTGAAGAAGTATTCATAAAAGAATTTTGTAGGATCTGCATCATAATTAAACCTGGAACAAGAAATTCAGAATAACTAACCCCTCCTATAATAAAATTTTCCCTATCTATAACAATCAGAAAAACAGTTAAAAATAAAATATTTGTAACAACAGGAGCCAGCACAGTTTGATAAAAAACTTTTAGAAATCTTGTAGTTTCTTTACTAAATAAAGTCCACAAGCCTATCCAATTAGTTTTTGATGCATCAAAATTTTTATTATTTAACATTCTTTAATTTTTTTAATTTTTAATATCAAATATAATTAATTTATTTTATGAAAAAAAAAATACCAAAAAAAATTACTCTAGACTCTCTTGAGAAGAGTGCAATTAAATATTTAGAAAAATATACCGTCTCAGAATATCAATTAATAAAGGTGTTAAGAAGAAAAATTATTAAAACTTCCTTTTTTTATAAAACTAAGCCTGAAAAAGATTTTGATTTAATTAAATTAGTAATAAAAAAATTTAAAGAAATTAGATTGATTGATGATAAAGCTTTCTCTGAAAATAAAGTTTTAACCTATATTGATAAAGGCTATTCGAAAAAAAAAATAATTTTTAATCTCAAAAGCAAAGGAATATCAGATGAAAACATTCAAAAAGGTATAGATAATTTAGAAAAATCTTTCGTTAATTTTGAACTAATTTCTGCATTAATATACGCTAGAAAAAAAAAAATTATTAATTTTAAAAAAAAAGAAAAAGATTCTTATCTGGATAAAAAAAAACTATTACAGATGTCTCAAGCTGGGTTTTCTTACGATATTGCAAA
This sequence comes from uncultured Alphaproteobacteria bacterium, assembly GCA_964463275.1. GTDB lineage: Bacteria > Pseudomonadota > Alphaproteobacteria > CAYOOR01. Next base: position 2,964 of record CAYXBD010000048.1, read on the forward strand.
AAAAATAATTAATCTAAATAGTGAAAAAGAATTTATAGAATTAGAAAAATATGCAAAGTATGGAGATAATTAATCGTCGTCTGAACCAGCTGAAAATTTACGTACCTTTTTTATTTTCTTTTTAATAGGTTTTCTTTTTTTCGTATTAAGATATGAAATTGTTGTTTGAGGAAAAGGTATTTCAATTCCACCTTTATCAAAAGCTAATTTTATTCTTCTATTAAATTCTCTTCTAACCGCCCATTGTTGCTTGTGGACTGTAGGAATTCTACCTTTTATAATTATTGCAGAATCTTCGAATTTATCTAATCCGAAAACCTCTATTTCCCCATTTATTTTAGATGAAAAATCTTTATCTTTTCGTAAATCCTTTCCTACTTTCTCAATAGTCTCTATTACATTATCTACATCTTCATTATAAGATACTCCTATTTCAAAACTGTGATAATCTTGATCTTGGGTTATGTTTTTAACTGTAGTAACTTCACTAAATGGAATAACGTGTAAATGACCGTTAACATCTCTTAATCTAACAGTTCTAATAGTAATAGCTTCAACCCGCCCTGAGTGCCCTGCTACTTCAACAATATCACCTATCGTAATTTGCCCTTCTAATATAATAAATAAACCAGTAATAATATCTTTGACTAAGGTCTGGGCACCAAATCCTACCGCTAATCCCACTACTCCAGCCGCAGCAATTAATGGACCTATTTCTATCCCCAACTCTGATAAAATAAGCATAATAACAACAATCAATATCGCTATAGATACAAAATTTTTTAGTATACGAAAAAGTGTATTAACTCTTTGTGTTTGTGCTTCATCCTTTGAATCATCAAGGCTATCTAATTTTTTTTTTATTATTGTTGAAAGTGTCTTCCAACCAAAAAAACCTATAAAAATAATGATGAATATATTTAAAAAGATTTGATATGAGTCTTTAAAGATATTTAAAAAAGATAAGTCCATTTATAAAAATAATACAAAAGTATTCCAAATATATTAGAATAAACTAAATAAATTCAATAATGATTATGAAAAAATATGGTCTTGTAACGTTATTTGTTTTAGTTTTTGTTTTTTTAAATCTTAATTATATAGAATCCCGAGAAGTTCCGGGATCAGCTTATGATTTTTCTTTTAAAGATATAGATGGAAAACAACTTTCATTATCAAAATTTAAGGGTAGCCCTTTGTTAATATTTAATTCCGCTTCAAAGTGTGGATTTACTTCTCAGTATACTGGATTACAAAAAATCCATGAAAATTATAAAAACAAAGGTTTAATTGTTATTGGAGTACCTTCTGATAATTTTAATCAGGAACCAGGGTCTGAAAAAGAAATAAAGGAATTTTGTATGGTAAATTTTAATATAACTTTTGATTTAACAAAAAAAAATGATGTTGTTGGTTCTAATGCACATCCTTTTTTTAAATGGTTAAATGATAATTATGATGCAAGACCAAAATGGAATTTCTATAAATTTGTTATAAATAAAGATGGGAGATTGGAAAATCATTTTTCATCTATGATCTCGCCTTCTTCAGAAAAATTAACTTCTGTATTAGATAAAATTACTAAATAATTATAATTTTTAAATTTGGCGCGCCCGAGAGGAGTCGAACCCCTAACCTCCTGATCCGTAGTCAAGCGCTCTAATCCAATTGAGCTACGGGCGCTTTTTTTTTTTTATATTTTGTAAGAAATCATATTTTTGCCAAACATATTTTCGCATATCATGACATATAATCTCTTTTTCCTTTCCATGAACATACGATGTACTACTTCCTAACTTTTTTTTCATGAAATTAAAAACTCATTTATAATTTAATAAATCAAAAACTACATGTTCAAATGTTGCAAAAAAACAACATATTTAACTTGTTTTTCTTAATTTACAAATCATAATACTAGTATAAGTTTTAAAGTAATATATAATTATTTTA
>CAYXBD010000049.1:0-4897 GCA_964463275.1 uncultured Alphaproteobacteria bacterium
GACAAATACTACTTGCAAAAAATATGATGAAAAAAAGAATAATAGCAGAAACAGGCGCTGGGCAACACGGTGTAGCAACTGCTACCGTTTGTGCTTTATTTAATCTTCCATGTACTATTTATATGGGCGAAGTTGATTATAAAAGACAAATGCCCAATGTTTTTAGAATGAGGCTTCTCGGTGCAAAAGTAGAAAAGGTTAAAAGTGGATCTAGAACTTTAAAAGATGCTATGAACGAAGCATTAAGGGACTGGGTAACAAATGTTAAAGATACATTCTATATAATTGGTAGTGTTGCTGGACCCCACCCGTATCCTGAAATGGTTAGAGATTTTCAATCGGTTATTGGTCGAGAAACAAAGGATCAAATAAAAAAAGCAGAAGGTAAATTACCAGATTTTTTAATAGCATGTGTTGGAGGGGGCTCTAATGCTATGGGGCTTTTTTATCCCTTTTTAAACGACATAAATGTTAAAATGATTGGCGTTGAAGCTGCTGGTGAAGGTCTAAACAAAAAACACGCTGCATCAATTGCAAAAGGACAATTAGGTGTTCTTCATGGAAGCAAAACTTACATTTTACAAGATAAAGACGGGCAAATTATTGAGCCACATTCCATATCAGCAGGTCTCGATTATCCTGGAATAGGTCCTGAACACGCATGGTTAAAAGATACTAAAAGAGTTAAATATGTTAGTGTTACAGATAAAGAAGCCCTTGAAGCATTTCAGTTATGTACAAAAATTGAAGGAATAATTCCTGCACTAGAACCCTCTCATGCTCTTGCTTATTTAATTAAAAAAGCTCACAAAATACCAAAAAATAAAATTATCATAATGAATATGTGTGGAAGAGGAGACAAAGATATATTTACTGTTGCAAAAAAACTAAAAATTAATATTTAAATTTAATGTCACAAGAAGATTTATTAAAAAAAAAATTTGATGAGCTAAAAAAAAAGAAAAAATGTGGATTTATATCATTTATAACTGCTGGTGATCCTGACTTTAATACATCTTATAAAATTTTAGAGAAACTTCCCGAATCTGGTGTAGATATTATTGAATTAGGCATGCCTTTTTCAGATCCAATGGCTGACGGACCTATCATACAAAAAGCTAATGATAGAGCAATAAAAAATAAAATGAATTTAAAAAAAACTTTTGATTTAATAAAAAGATTCAGAAAAAAAAATAAAATTACACCTTTGATCTTAATGGGATATTATAATCCGATTCATAGATTTGGTATAAAAAATTTTATAAATCAAATAAATAAAAATAAAGTAAATGGCGTAATTGTCGTCGACTTACCTCCTGAAGAAGATAATGAATTATGTTTGCCAGTCATGAAAAATAAAATACATTTTATAAAATTAGCAACACCAACAACTGATAAAAATAGATTTAAAAAAATTATAAAAAATTCTTCTGGCTTTATATATTATATTTCTATAACAGGAATTACAGGTGCAAATTATAAATCTAATATAAATCTTGAAAGAGAGATAAAAAATTTAAAAAAATTTACTGAACTACCAATTGCTGTTGGATTTGGAATAAAAAATAAAAAAGATGTTAAAAAATTATCTAGAAATGTCGAGGCTGTCGTTGTAGGATCTTCAATTATTAAAAAAATAGAAGAAGCTCTTAAAAAAAATTATAATAGAATAAAATTAATAAATTATGTGTTAAATTATATTAGAAATTTATCTTCTGGTTTATAAATACTATGAATTGGCTCACAAATTATATAAAACCTAAATTAGAATCTTTAGTAAAAAAAAAAGATATACCTAAAAATTTATGGATCAAATGTCAATGTGGAACGATGATTTACTACAAAGATTATGATAAATCTTTAGGAGTATGTAACGAATGTGGAACACATATGCGATTACCTGCAGATACAAGAATCAAATTTTTATTAGATGATGGAAAATATGAAAAAATTAAAGTTTCAATAAGTAAAACGGATCCATTGTCTTTTAAAGATAAAAAAAAGTATAAAGACAGATTAAAGCAAGCTAGAAAAAAAACAAAAGAAGATGATGCTGTTATACTAGCTGAAGGAAAAATTGAAGGCATTGATGTTTTGCTAGTTGTTTTTGATTTTAATTTTATGGGAGGATCAATGGGAATAAACGTTGGAAATGCTATTGTAAAAGCATGTGAAATCTCAGTAAAAAAAAATTTACCTTTAATAATTATTTCTTCATCTGGAGGGGCAAGAATGCAAGAAGGTATTTTATCATTAATGCAAATGCCAAGAACTATTGCTGCTATACAGAAAGTAAAAGAAAATAAGATTCCATATATTGTTGTTTTATCAGATCCAACGACCGGCGGCGTTTGTGCGTCATTTGCTATGCTAGGAGATGTGCTAATTGCTGAAAAAGGTGCTACAATCGGTTTTGCAGGAAGAAGGGTTATTGAACAAACTATTAAAGAAACGATACCTGATAATTTTCAAACAGCTGATTATCTTTTAGAACATGGAATGATAGATATAGTGGTTCATAGAAAAGATTTAAAAAATAAAATTTATAAAATTTTGAAATTCATAGAAAAAAACTAAAATAATATTTTTTAAATGCTTCACGAAAAAAAAACTATACCTCCTGAAGAAAAAAAATTAAAAATTAATAACCTTGAAATTACTCTAGAGAAAAAATTACAGCAATTACATCCAAAAAAAATTGATTTGTCCCTTGATCGTATAAATAAAATTTTATATAAATTAGGAAATCCTCAAAAAAAAATTAAAAATATAATACACATAGCTGGAACAAACGGAAAGGGTTCGGTTCTTGCTTTTTTAAAATCATTTATAGAAGCATCTGGTTTTACTGTAAATACCTATACATCTCCTCATCTGATTAATTTCAATGAAAGAATTAACTTAAATGGTAAAAATATATCTAATAAATTTTTAGCATCTCTTTTAGATGAATGTAATAAAAAAAATAATGGTAAACCAATAACCTTTTTTGAAATAACAACAGCGGCAGCGTTCTTAGCTTTTAAAAAGAAACCTGCTGATTTTACAATTTTAGAAACAGGCCTTGGTGGAAGATTAGATGCAACTAATATAATAAAAAAACCTATTGTCACCATTATTAATGAAATATCAATTGATCACACTAATTTTCTAGGTTCAAATATAAAAGAAATAGCTAAAGAAAAAGCGGGGATTATAAAAAAAAATTCTCCTCTTATAGTTGGTAAACAAAAAAAAGAAGTATTAAAAATTATTAAAAAAATAGCAAATAATTTAAAAGCAAAAACATTTTTTTATAAAAAAAATTGGTTTATAAAAAAAATTAAAAAAGAAAATCATATAATTTTTTTTAATAACTTAAAAAATAATAAAAAAGAAAAATACCCTCAGCCTGGTTTAATAGGGGAACATCAAATTATTAATGCCGGGATAGCTTTAAAAGCTTTTAATTTAATAATGAAAGAAAAAATAAATAAAAATTTTATAAAAAAAGGTTTAAAAAATGTTAAATGGCCAGGAAGACTTCAAAAAATATATTTAAATAAAAAATTATTTTCAAAAAAAATAAATAATAAAAAATGGGAATTTTGGTTTGATGGTGGGCATAATAGAAGTGCAAGTAAAGCTTTAGCTAAAACATTCAAGGCTTGGCATGGAAAAAAATTATATATAATTTTTGGAATGTTAAATTCAAAAGATCCGAAAGATTTTTTAAATTATTTTAAAAAAATTGCTACTAAACTTATAACTGTTTCAATAAAAAGCAATTCGCCTTATTACCCAAATAAAAAACTTTATGAAATTGCTAAATTAAATGAATTTAATGTAGAAACGGCAGAAACTATAAGTCATGCAATAAAAAAAATATTGTTAAATGAGATGCCTGGGCGTGTATTAATATGTGGTTCTCTTTATATGTACAAAGAAGTATCTGAATTATCAAAAAAATAATTTTATATTGATGTCTCAATCCAAGTTTTTACTTCTGATCTAATTGCTGCTCCTATTTTTGTTGATATTGGCGTACCTTTTTTAAAAATAATCATTGTAGGTATGCTCTGTACTCCATACTTATTAGGTATATTTGGATTTTCATCTATATTTATTTTTACAACTTTTATTTTATCTTTCATTTCATCAGCAATTTCGTCTAAAATTGGTCCAATTTCCTTACATGGTCCACACCATTCTGCCCAAAAATCTATTAAAACTGGTTTATTTGAATTAATAACTTCGCTCTCAAACTCATTTTCTTTTATTGATTTAACGCTCATAATGAAAAAAAAAAGATTATTCTAGCATCATTTCATATTCTTTCAAACTTTCTAAAGTTCCTATATGAAACCAGTTTCCTTTATAAACTACTCCAAAAATTCTTCTTTTTTCAATTAATTGGTCGTAAATTAAAGATAAAGGAAATTTTTTTTTTTTAATTTTTGAAAAAATTTTTGATTTAAGAATCTGTATACCAGTAAAAATATATCTAGGATTTTTTTTGTTTTTAATAATCCTATATGATTTATTTATATTAAAATCACCATTATTATTTGCTTTTTTTGGAAACAATAATAAAAGAGCGTCCATTTTATCATTATCCCAAAATTCATTTAATTGCTTAAAAGGATTTTTATACCTTTCTTCCCAAATAATATCGCTATTAACAACAAAAAATTCTTTATCCTTTAGAATTTTTATAGCATTCTTAATTCCTCCTCCTGTATTTAATAATGTTTTTTCTTCGGAATAAAAAATTCTTATTTTAAATTTTTTATTTAATTCTTTTTTTATTTTATTTTTTAAATAAAAAATATTTATAATTATTTTTTTAAAAAATTTAATTTTTAATTTTTTTAATATTTATTAAATTAAAGTTTCACCTCTAATTTTTATTAATGGT
>CAYXBD010000050.1:0-4870 GCA_964463275.1 uncultured Alphaproteobacteria bacterium
TATCTTTTCCTGGTAAAATAAAATTTAAAACACCAAATATAGTTTTTTTATTTTCTCCTCCATATCTAGTTCCTCCAATAATTGCCAATTTTTTAGAAAAATTTAAAAGTATAAAAGTTGAGGATCTTGTTCCATCAAGTTCAGGTCTTGCTTCAAAATCATTAATATTAAAAACAGTAAATTTTGGCTCATGATATTCTAATTCTTCTGCAGTAGGTTCAATAAACATGGTTTTTACAAATAAACTTTGCCAAGCATGATCTGTTATCATTCTAACTGGAAGTCTGCTACCATCTTCTGCACCGGCAAAACCATCAAAAATAAAAAGTTCTTTTGATTTTTCATATTTTTTCATTTTATCTAAAATTTGACTAAATTTTTCCGGTGGGAAAGGTTTGTTGATTTTACCCCAATCTACTGTTTTGTGCGTTAACTTATCATCAACAATAAATCGGTCTTCAGGAGATCTACCTGTATATTGTCCTGTAGTTACAGATAATGCACCAGTTTTTGTTAAAACACCTTCATTTCTTGCAATAGCCATTTTTATTAATTCTTTCGAAGACAAATTTCTATGTACTATTGAAGGTTTTAAACCAAGTTCTTCAATTTGGTATGTAAATTTACTAGTTATATTTGTTTTTGAATCTTTCACACTTAAAATATTCTTTTTTCCATTATTTTTATACTCATAAATTACAGGAACGCAAGGAGGAATATGAATATCAAATATATTTTTTTCTGTATATTCTCCAGTTGCTATTCTAAAAGCTCTTAATGCGTTTCCATGAGCTACACAAAGAATATTTTTTCCTTTTTTTAATAAAGAAAGTATTTTTTTGTTAAAAAAAGGTTTAACTCTTTTTAAAACATCTTCTAAACTCTCCCCATTTGGGGGATTAATTTTAAAACTTCTTCTCCATTCTAAAACTTTTTTTTCACCATAATTTTTTACCAATTCATCTTTATATTTTCCTGAAAGATCTCCATAATCTCTTTCATTTAGTGCTGAAACTTTAGTAATATTGCTATTTTTATTTGAAGTTCCTAAATTATTAATTATAAATCTTGCTGTTTCAATACTCCTACTTAACTTGCTTGAATAAACACGGTCAATAGTAATGCCCATTTTTTTTAATTCTTTTCCTGCTTTTTTTGCTTGCTTAATGCCTTTTCTGGTTAAAGGAACATCAATGCCACCTGTAAATCTATTCTGAAGATTCCAAATACTTTGGCCGTGGCGCATTAAAATTAAAATAGACATTCAGTAATTAAAGTTTATATAAGTTAAAAATGTATTATATTAGATAGATGTATATTAATTAGTTTATTAAAATAAAAAAAAAACAATTATATTAAAAAAAATTGAAAATAAAATTTAAAATATTCTTTTTATATATTTTTTTTCTTATTGCTTCCAGTATTACGCATTCAGCAGATGAAGAGATTAGTGAATATGATTACTTAAAGTTTCTAGGAGAATCAATTGAAAAAATTAAAACTGATTATGTAGAACATGTTGATAATAAAAAAATAGTAGAATCGGCAATAAATGGAATTTTATCTTCTTTAGATCCTCATTCAAGTTTTTTAAACGCCAAAAGTTTGAATGATATGAAAATACAAACTAAAGGTGAATTTGGAGGACTGGGTATCGAAGTTACTATGGAAAATGGTTTTGTTAAAGTAATATCGCCAATTGATAATACTCCTGCTTATAAAGCTGGAATTAAAGCTGGTGATTATATTACACATCTTGATAAAAAATCTGTTGTTGGACTAACTTTAGATGAAGCAGTTGGTAAAATGAGGGGTCCGGTTGGATCAAAATTAAAAGTTACTATAGGAAGAACAAATGAAGAGCCATTTGATGTAACTATAAAAAGAGATATCATAAAAATAACTAGTGTTAAATCTAGATTAGAAAAAGATGTTGGTTACTTAAGAATAACTAGTTTTTCTGAACAAACAAATAAATCAACAAAAGAAGCTATAAAAAAACTAACAAAAAATAAAAATTTAAAAGGCTTTGTTTTAGATCTTAGAAATAATCCTGGCGGTTTATTAGAACAAGCGGTTTCTGTTTCTGATCTTTTCTTAGAAAAAGGAGAAATAGTTTCAACTCGAGGTAGAGATTCGGAAAATCCAGAAACATACAAAGCAAAACCAGGGGATGTTATTAATGGTTTGCCACTTGTAGTGTTAATAAATGGCGGTTCCGCATCGGCATCAGAAATAGTTGCAGGCTCTCTACAGGACCACAAAAGAGCTATAATTCTTGGAACACAATCTTTCGGTAAAGGTTCTGTACAAACTATAATTCCTGTAAATCCATTTGGAGCACTAAGAATGACAACTGCAAGATATTTTACTCCTTCTGGTAGATCTATACAAAAAAAAGGTATATCGCCAGATATTATAGTTGAAGAAGCAAAAGTTGAAAAAATTGATAAAAGAAATGGAAGTAGAGAATCTGATCTTAAAGGAGCTCTAGATAACCCAGATCAGAAATCAGATAAAAAAAAGAATAAAGAAAATTCAAAGAAAGAAGATGTCGTTAATGATTTTCAATTATCCAGAGCCTTGGATCTTGTTAGAGGTATTTCTCTCTACAAAAATAAATTAGCTATAAATTAAAATAAAATTATCAAAAAAAAACTATGATAAGAATTAATTCGTACCGTATAGGAGTAGGAATTATTCTTCTTAATGAAGAAAAAAAAGTTTTTGTTGGAAAAAGAATAGATATAAAAAGTGAAGCGTGGCAAATGCCTCAGGGTGGGGCCATTAAAAATGAAAAATTAGAGGATGCTGCTTATAGAGAATTATATGAAGAAACTGGTGTAAAAAAAGCAAGAATAATTTTTAAAAGCAAAAAGTGGTTTCAATATAAAATTCCAACACCTTTAAAAAAAAAATTGTGGAAAGGCAAATATTTAGGACAAAAACAAAAATGGTTTGTGATGAAATTCTATGGCAACAAAAAAAAAGATATAAATTTGAATGCTAGTAAAGCAGAATTTTCTGATTGGAAATGGGTAGATTTAAATAAATTAGTGGATTTAATTATTCCCTTTAAAAAGAAAATGTATAAAGAAATTGTTAAAGAATTTAAAGCTAGAATAAATAATTTTAGTTAAGTATTTCTATTATAGTATTTGCTTCTTTAATTTTTTTTTCAAAAAATAGAATTTCACTCTCAGTCTTTGTTTGATTTTTTAATTTCTCATATTTAGAAATAATATCTTTGTAAGCATTTAATTTAAATTCGTTTATATCAAAAGCAGTTTCACTTAATACAATCAATTTATTATTACTAACTTCAGCAAAACCACTATATAAGAAAAAACTTTTATCAATTTTATCATTTTTATATATATTCAGTATACCTGGTCTAATTTGTGAAATTAAATTACTATGGTGTGGTAAAACTCCAAAATCACCTTCTTCACCTGGAACTACAACCATATCAAATTCTCCAGATATTAAATTTTTGTTTGGCGTAATTAATTCAAAAAGAAAAGTTTTTTCCATTATTCTTCTTTCGAAATTTTCTTAGATTTTTCTAATGCTTCTTCTATAGTCCCAATCATATAAAAAGCAGATTCTGGAATATTATCATGTTCTCCATCAACTATACTTTTAAATCCTTTGATAGTGTCTTCTAATTTAACAAATTTACCTGGTGTGCCTGTAAAAACTTCTGCAACAAAAAAAGGTTGTGATAAAAATCTTTGAATTTTTCTTGCTCTTGAAACTGTTAATTTATCTTCTTCTGATAATTCATCCATTCCTAAAATAGCAATTATATCCTGTAACGATTTATAAGATTGTAAAACTTCTTGAACCTTTCTAGCTACTTGGTAGTGTTCTTCACCGACAATTGTTGGATCTAAAATTCTAGATGTAGAATCCAGAGGATCAACAGCTGGATATATTCCTAATTCAGCAAGAGATCTGCTTAAAACAGTTGTAGCATCAAGATGTGCGAAAGAAGTAGCTGGCGCAGGATCAGTTAAATCATCAGCAGGAACATAAATTGCTTGAACACTGGTAATAGATCCTTTTTTTGTAGTTGTAATTCTTTCTTGCAAAGCTCCCATATCTGTAGATAACGTTGGTTGATATCCAACGGCAGAGGGTATTCTGCCTAATAAAGCAGAAACTTCTGAACCAGCTTGTGTGAATCTAAAAATATTGTCAATTAAAAGTAAAACATCTTGTCCTTCTTTATCTCTAAAATGTTCTGCTACTGTAAGACCAGTCAAACCAACACGTGCTCTAGCTCCTGGTGGCTCATTCATTTGCCCATATACAAGAGCAACTTTTGATTTTTTTCCTTTTATATCTATAACCCCACCTTCGATCATCTCATTATATAAATCATTTCCTTCTCTAGTTCTCTCACCGACTCCTGCAAAAACTGAAAAGCCTCCGTGTTCTCTGGCAATATTATTAATAAATTCCATTAAGATAACTGTTTTTCCTACACCCGCTCCACCAAATAACCCTACTTTTCCTCCTTTAGAATATGGAGCAAGTAAATCTACAACTTTAATGCCTGTAACTAAAATTTCGGTTTCTGTAGATTGTTCTACAAATTCAGGTGCTGGTTGATGAATAGATGCAGTAGCTTTTGATTTAACTGGGCCCCTCTTATCAACAGGTTCGCCAACAACGTTTAAAATTCTACCTAGTGTTTCTTTGCCAACTGGAACTAAAATGGGACTGCCAGTATCTAAAACTTCTTGACCTCTAACAAGTCCATCTGTCGTATCCATAGCAATAGTTCTAACTGAATTTTCTCCTAAATGTTGCGCTACTTCTAAAATTAGTTTTGAACCTTCATGATCTACTTGAAGTGCATTTA
>CAYXBD010000051.1:0-4863 GCA_964463275.1 uncultured Alphaproteobacteria bacterium
ACAAGAACAAATAATATTGGAATTAACCAATATTTTTTTCTTACCTTTATAAAATTCCAAAATTCTTTTATAAAATTAAAAAATTCGTTCAAAATTGACATGGCTAATATTGCTGTTTCATTTTGCTAGTTGACATACTGCTAAATCATTAAAAAATTGCATAAATCCACGGAGCTACTGCAGGCGCTCCTTGACCTAAAAATATTAAAGAGCCGAATATCAGAAGCATTAAAAATATAGGTATTAGCCAATATTTTTTTCTAATTTTTAAATAATCATAAAATTCTTTGAAAAATGACATAACTAAAATTGTTGTTTTTTTCTACTAATTTGCATATTACCCTATCATAAACCTATATTAAAATAATAAAAAAAATGAGTAAATTGTTTAACAACTTTATTGGAAAAATTAATTTATTCAACAGCTTGGATAAGATGGAATAATAATTAATTGTAAAACTTTTTTTTTTGATCTTATAATGAAAAATCAATATTTGATAATATTTTCATGCTTAACAGCTATAGCTATAATTTATATAGTATTAGCTATTCATACCTTTTTTAATTTGCATAACGAATTTGTATATAATTTTAAATCATTAGAAATCCTAAATTTTCATCAAAAATATTCAAAAAAAATACACCATCTCAGAGAAGAAATAGTTTTGGATCGGTTATGGAAAAAACCCAATGTGAAAGATCTTATGTTTACTACGTTTAATCAAATTGAAGATAAAGATGTAATTGTTTTATTTCAAGGAGATTCGTATATGGAACAACTTACTTTCTCACTCGAAGGAAAAAAAAATAAGGTAGTAGAATTAGTACAGAAATTTGGAAATAAAAAAAAGGTAGGTTTTGTTAATGGAGGCATAGGATCCTTTTCTCCCAGCCCAATGAATGCACAGCTTAATGTACTCGAAAAGGATTTTAAAATATTACCAAATATAGTGATAGCATATGTTGATCAAAGCGATATTGGAGATGAAAATTGCAGATATAAAAATAATAAAATCTATGAAAATGGAGTTTTAAAATCAATACGACCTGAAACTTTTTTAATGTGGAGGGAAGCATTTAACTACTCCGAAATTTATGAAAAGTCTAAAATTGCTTTGAAAAATAGATCAAAAATTTTACAAACATTCCATTTAACAAATTTTAAATTTAAGTATGGATTAATTAAATCTTCAATAAGATTTTATAGAAAATATATTTCAATCAACAAAGCGGATAAAGAAAAATTAACAAAATGTTATTGGGGTGAAACTGAAAGATATTTGATTAGTCCCACAAATGCAGAAATAGAATATTTTAAAAATCAAGTTAAAAAATATATAGAAAATATGAAAAAAAAAGAACACATCGAAAAAATATTCTTTGTAACTTTTCCCCACAAAAAAAATTTTAACAAAACCTACAAGTTAAATGTGTCGGATGTAATTGAAAGTGTAGTAAAAGATGAAAAAATTATCACACATATTAATTTTAGTAAAATTCTATTAAATGATGATAATTTTAATTATGAAAATATATATTTAAAGGATGAAATACATTTAAACTGGGATAATCTTGCAAATTTATTTATGAAAAAAATTTTAGATGAATTATCAAAATACTTATTATAATTAATATAAATATCCTTGTTAGTTAAGGAAGGATTATACTTTTCCTTTCTATCTAGCAATTAATAACTATATAATAATAAATAAATTTTTTTTATACAAACCTTATGTCAATTTTCACTTCCGCTGTTAATATGTGCAACTTATTACATGAAGTTATTGAAATTTCGAACTAAAAATTTTTGAGAATTATGGCTAAGAGAAAAATTAAAAAGATAAGAACTTTATTTTTAATAATTTGTATATTACAACTTTTCCATATATTTTTTTTTAGAAGTGAATTTCAATATGAAGTAATTAAAAATCCATTCAAGAAAGATTATGGAATTTCTTTTGTGGTGAGTCCCGAAATAATTGAAACAATTAATATTTTAAAAAAACACGAAGTTAAAGATTTTAATTTAAGTGCAAGTGTTAAAAATAATATTTATTTATTTAATAAAACTATCGAACTTAATTATCCAATAAGAATGAATGAAAATTCAAAAATGATTTTTTTTCTTAACAAGGAGAATGTCCCCAATAATTGTGAAGTGATAGAAGCTGGAAAATATTTTAAATTTACTCAATGTTGATATGACAAAAGATAATTTTCATGAAAAGATAACATTAGTCTTGAGTTTTTTAATATTAAATAATTATTTTTTTTTAAGCTTAAATTTTCCTCTATTGCTGATAAAAATAAATTTTTTAATTTTTTTAGCTGCAGTTCTTATATTTTATTTCCAAAATATTTCAGAAAACATTTATTTAAAAATATTTTTTCTATTTATTATCTTTATGGCTTTGGGTACGGCTTCTTTTGGATGGGACCCTAGAACTATATGGCTATTTCATGCAAAAAGGATATTTTTTGACGGCTCTATTTTTTCCGTAGCGGATAATTATGCACCTTTCAGTAACAATAGTTATCCTAATCTAGCACCTGCATTTGCCTCATCATTAGCAGTTTTAATTGGTCACTGGAATGAAGTTTTTCCAAAACTTTCTTTTTCACTTATGTTTCTTCCGCCTTTGATTTTAACTTATACTTTTCTAAGAAACACTCAGTATTTAATTTTTTTATCTATAGTTTTTTTTACAATTGGAAAATTTATGTTTAATGGATGGCTCGACGGTTTAGTAGCTATATATTTTGGTTTAAGCGCTTTCCTAATGTATCTCCTTATGATTAACACAGATAATTTTTATAAAAATAAATCATTATTTTATTATATAGCATTTTGCTTTTTCGTATCTCTTACACTCCTTAAAAATGAAGGCGTGGCATTATTATTGATATTATTTGTTACAACTTTTTTAATAAAAATATTTAAAGGCGAATTAAAAAAAGATATTTCAAGACTAATTTTTTTATCTTTTTCATTTCTACCAATGATTCTATGGAAACTTTTTTGTTATTCTAAAGGTCTGGATGACGCTCATATTAATATAGATTTGAATTTATCATCTAAACTTTACGATTTAGATAGCTATAAACTTATTGCATATTTCATGCTTCTAAACGAAAAGTTTGTGATTTGCTTAGCGTTCTTTTTATTATCATTTTGGATAAATTGGAATAAAGAAATATTTAGGTTTATCTTAATTGCAGTTCTAATGTATATTTTAGTTTTATCTTTTATTTTTTTTACCTCGCCATATGGTTTTTATTTTCAATTGGACACCGCAGCAGTAAGACTGGTGAGAACATTAAACTTTTCTCTTGCTTTTTTTGGACTATATAATTTGAACAATTACCGGATATGATAATATTGTAAGATCAAGATAAAGAGTTTACATTGATCGTAAAGTACGTTATTGGACAAAGCCTAAAATATTAACAAATAAAGCGAACTTATTTAGAGTAATTAATAATATGTATTCAAAAAAAACGAGCCCGTAAATTTGGTTTATTTCATTACTAATAGATATAATGCAAAATGTTCATTTTGTTTTATTGATTTTGGTGACCCTAATATGTTCAAGGGAGAACTATCTTTGGATGAAATTAATAAATTAACTAAAAATCTTGGTAAATCATTGTCAAATGTAAATTTAACTGACGGTGAACCTTTTGTAGCAAAGATAATAAGATCTCTATGTTTTTTGCTAGTTTTTTTTAGATTATATAATTTAATTAATTGCAAAAAGACAATATGAGCTAAGATATCTTGTAATTTGCTAACTGGAACAGTATTAATCATTAAGAATTAATAAAAAATATTTTTTGATCAATGAAGTTAACAATAATAATACCTTGTTATAACGAGGCCAGATATATAGAAAAAGTTATTATCTCAGTAAATTCTCAACCATTTTCCGATAAACAAATTATTGTTATTAATGATGGTTCAATAGACGGAACAAAAGAAAAACTAATAAAACTTAAAGAACTTGGAAAGATTGATAATTTAATACATCATGAGAAAAATCTTGGAAAGGGCGCTGCTGTTAGAACCGGAATTGAGGCAGCCAAAGGTGAAATAATATTAATTCAAGATGCGGATCTTGAATATAACCCTAATGAATACCCTCGCTTAATAAAACCAATAATAGAAGGAAGGGCAGATGTTGTTTATGGATCTCGATTTTTAGGTGGTGCCGGAGACGCTCATAGAGTTTTATATTTTTGGCACAGAGTAGCGAATGTGTTACTAACAACTTTTGCTAATATATTAATCGATATGAATCTTACTGATATGGAAACAGGATATAAAGTATTTAAAAAAGAAACCTTAAAAAACGTGACACTTCATGAAAACCGTTTTGGTTTTGAACCCGAAATAACAATTAAACTTGCTAAAAAAAAATTAAGATTTTTTGAAGTAGGAATTTCCTACAACGGCAGAATATATCAAGAGGGAAAAAAAGTTAGGGCGAAGGATGGTCTGAGAGCAATTTATTGCTTAATAAAATATAGATTTTTTTAATGAAAATTAGTTAAGGGAGGATTGTACTTTTTTTATAATGAATTTAAATATTTCTGGATTATTATAGGCAATATCTGCCAAAACTTTTCTATCAAGCTTAATTCCAGATTTATTAAGACCGTTTATAAATTTAGAGTAAGTTGTTCCTTCAGCTCGTACTCCAGCATTTATTCTTTGTATCCACAATGATCTAAATTCTCTTTTTTTTGCTCTTCGATCTCTATAAGCATATTGCATTGCTTTTTCTAAAGCTTGTTTTGCCACACGAATAGTATTTTTTCTTCTACCGTATTGGCCTTTTACTTGCTTTAAAACTTTTTTATGAC
>CAYXBD010000052.1:0-4810 GCA_964463275.1 uncultured Alphaproteobacteria bacterium
ATGGGATTAACTTTGGAGTTTAATGATTTTTATAGGATTTTTAAAAATTTTAAAATTATTTGTTTAGGTGTTTTATTACAGTTTTTAATAATGCCAATTTTAGGTTTTTTACTAGTAAAATTTTTTAATATAGAACAAATTATTGCCGTAGGAGTTATTTTAGTAGGATGTGCGCCTGGGGGAACAGCATCAAATGTAATTTGTTATTTAGCAAAAGGAGATGTAGCTCTATCTATTTCGTTAACTGTATGTTCAACAATTTTAGCCGTTTTTTTAATGCCAATCCTTTTTTGGGTATACACGGGAGCTAATATAGAAATACCAATTTATCAAATGATGTTGAGTATTTTTAAAATAGTTATAATTCCAGTATTTTTAGGAGTAATTGTAAACAATTTTAATTTTTTAAATATGGAAAAAACAAAATTGTATCTACCTTTAATTGCTGTAATCGCGATTGTTTTTATTATTACAATTATAATTGGATCAAATTCAAATGAAATTTTTAAACACGGCATTCAAATTTTTTTTATTGTTATATGTCATAATCTTTTTGGAATTTTTTTAGGTTTTTATATTTGTAAAAAAATGAATTACAGTGAAAAAATAGCTAAGACATTAGCTATTGAAGTAGGAATGCAAAATTCAGGATTAGCGACAGCTCTTGCAATTAAATATTTCGGATCACTAGCAGCACTTGCAGGTGCTTTTTTTAGTATATGGCATAATATCTCAGGTCCAATTTTAGCTTCTATTTGGAAAAGAAAAAAACTATAATCCCCAATTGATTTAAAATAAATTATGGGTTATCCAAAAAAACATAGAGGAAGAAGAAAAAGAGGAAGTACATGGAGACGTAATAAACGAAGAAATAAAAAGAAATAATTTATTTTTGTTCTGATTTCCTAAAACATTTACCTACCTGAGGATATTTTTTATATTCTTCATTTTCTGGAACAAGTTTAAAATCACCACTTTTTAAATCAATATTAAAATAAATTTTAGATTGGAACCATGAATCATAACCTAACCCATATACCCCAAAACCAGCAAAAGATATTGAATTTGATTCATTCTCTTCTATTTTCATTTCTCTTCCTTTTTGTACCCATATAATTCTTTTTCTTGAAGGAATGTATAAGAATGTATATTTTTTTGATATATTGTCAGTTTTGCAGATAAATTGAATATTTTTTTCTTCAGATTTAAGTGAATTTAATTCAATAAAAATTACAATAATAAGTAATAATATTTTTTTTATTTTTTGCTGCTTCCTTTTGTTTTTTTTGTTTCAGCCTTTGGTTTAGCTTTTTCTTTAGGTTTTGCCTTAGCCTTAGGTTTAGCTTTTTCTTTAGGTTTTGCCTTAGCTTTTTCTTCTGGTTTTGATTGTTCTTTTTCTTTAATATCTTTTTTTTCTTTTTTTACTTCTTTTTTTTTACCATCCGGTTTTTCTTCTTCAGGTTTTACTTCTTTTAAGATTTTAATTGTTTTTATTCTTTTACCCTTATCATCTTGATCAGTCTCGAAAGAAACTTCAGACCCAGTATATAATTTTTTTAATCCACAGGTTTTTAAAGCTGTTGCATGAACAAATACGTCGTCACTTTTATCATCTGGTGTTATAAACCCATAACCCTTACGAGCATTATACCACTTTACTATTCCCTTCATAGATCCCCCACAATCAAATTACGCATATAAAAATAAAGGTCGTATAATTATATGAAAAAATTGATATTTTTTCTATTTCTTTTTTTTGTATATATATATTGAATTATTCTTCTGTTTTTTATATTCAGGATCAATTAATCTATGAAATTTAGATATTGCAGAAAGAGAGATTGTAAAAATTAGTTTATTTTTTTTATTTTCTGGTAATTTTTTATATTTCGGCTCTTTAGTAATTTTTATTTTATTACTATTATTTTGAATAATGCCTATATTTTCTGAAAAATTAAAATTTATTTTTTCACTGCAAGCAAAAAAGAAATAGTTACAATAATTTAAATAATTTTTCAATTTTTTATCAAGTTTAATTCCATTTTTATTAGATTTAACTTCAACAATAACAATTTCTTTTTTTAAATTAATTCCAATAATATCCACTCTTTTTTTATTTGGTAATGCAAATTCACTTAAAACCCTATACCCTTTTTCAGATAAAAATCGCATGGTATTTTGTAATATTTTTCTTGATAATTTATCCATTTTGACCTATTAAATGCATTTTTATTATACGTGTATGTGGAGATTTTCTATGTTCAAACAAATATACTCCTTGCCACGTTCCTAGAGCAATTTCAAAATTTTCTATTGGTATTGATAAATTAGTTTGAGTTAACGATGATTTAATATGGGCTGGCATGTCATCAAGTCCTTCAGATTTGTGTATATAATTTTCATTTTCAGGTACAATTTTAGAAAAAAAATTTAACAAATCTTTTTTTACATCACTATCAGCATTTTCCTGTATTAATAAAGAACAACTAGTATGTTTTACATATATTGTTAATAAACCATTTTTAATTTTTTCTTCATTTAAATATTTAAGTATGTTTGATGTAAATTCATATAATCCCTGCCCTTTTGTTTTAATTTCTAATGTATTTATTTTTTGTTTCATTTTTTAATTAATTAGCTGTTTTTTTATTTCTAATTTGTCGAACTTGATTAATCCAAATATGATAGTAAAACAAAAGAAAATGGATAAAAGAATAAATTATAAATTAAATTTAGATACGATTTTTGCATCAGCAAGCAGTATTGGTATGTCTGCAATTAAAACTGTAAGAATTTCTGGAGGTGAGGCAAAAAAAATATTTAAAATACTTACAAAAAAAAAATTACCAAAGGCAAGATATTCCAATCTATTTAATTTATATGATATTAAAAATTCTTCTCTAATTGATAAAGCTATTGTTGTTTGGTATCCAGAGGCTAAAACTTATACAGGCGAAGATATGCTTGAAATTAATATACACGGAGGCAGTTCTGTTTTAGAACATTTAATTGAGAACTTGTTATTAATAAAAAATGTAAGAGAGGCTAATCCAGGGGAATTCACAAAGAGGGCATTTAGAAATAATAAAATCGATTTTCTAGAAGCTGAAGGAATTATGGATTTAATAAACGCGGAGACTAAATTTCAAAAATCATTAGCAATCCACCAAGTAAATGGCAGTTTGAGTACAATTTTTAAAAAATGGAATAAAAAACTTTTAAAATTACTAGCACATTATGAAAGTCAAATAGATTTTCCTGAGGATGAAGTTCCAAAAAATACACAAGATAAAGTAATTTTACAAGTTGCTGATTTAATTAAAGAAATTGAATTTTTTTTATCGGAAAATAAAAGAGGAGATATTATTAGACAAGGAATTGAAATTGCTATAATTGGAAAACCAAATGTCGGAAAATCTTCTTTAATAAATCAAATTGCAAAAAAAAACATATCCATTGTTTCAAAGACATCAGGAACAACTAGAGATATAATTGAAATAAAAATAAATTTATCAAATATACCAGCAATATTTTCTGATACAGCCGGTTTAAAGGAAAGACCACGAAACAATATTGAAAAAGAAGGTGTTACGAGAACTAGAAAAAAAATTAAAAATTGTAACATAAAATTATTAGTTATAGATGGTACAAAAAATTTTGAAAATGATGTCTTAAAACTAGTTTGCAATAAAACAATAATAATTCTAAATAAGAAAGATTTATTAAGTAATAAGAATATAGTTAATAAAATCAATTACTTAAATAAGAATAATTTTAATCAAGTATTTGTAATTTCAGCTAAAAATGGCACGGGGATTAATACCTTATTAAATGAAATAGAAAAATATATTAAGGATAAATATAAAAATGTTTTTTTTGGTGAACCTTCATTGACAAGAACGAGACATAGAACTTGTTTAAAAAAATGTCTTATTAATTTAAAAAAAATAAATAATAATAAAAAACCAGAACTAAATGCTGAAGATCTTAGATTGTCTATAAATGCTCTTGGAAATGTTACTGGGGAATATGAAGTTGAAAAAATGTTAGATATTGTTTTTAAGGATTTTTGTATTGGAAAATAAATATTATGAATTTAATAAATAGAAAAAACACGTTTATATCATTTTTTGTTATTTTTTTCTTTTTAATGAGTAAAAATCTATATTCAAAATATGTAGTTAATTTAATTGGTGAATGGAAAGGAATAAATAAAAGTTATTCAAAAGATAAGGGATATAGAACATGGGAAAAAAAAATTACAATTTTTGAACAAAAAGAAAGAATATTTAAAGGAAGTTTCAAATATACGGGCGGTGAAAAAAATTTTTTAGGTACAATAAGACAAAATAATAAAGATTTTTATTGGGTATCACCTGAAAGTAAGGGGTACATACATGGAAAAATTTTAAATAATAATACTATTGAAGTTTGTTATACTGAAGCAGGTAAAGAGGCCGCAGTCGGATGTTCAATACTAAAAAGGATAAAAAAATAAAAAAAAGTAATGTTTCACGTGAAACAAATTATAAGGTTGTAGTTGTTGGCGGAGGTCATGCCGGGTGCGAAGCTGCCGCAGCATCTGCACGAATCGGTTCTCCGACATTATTAATAACTAATAATAAGAGCAAAATTGGTGAGATGTCTTGTAATCCCTCTATTGGAGGTTTAGGAAAAGGCCATTTAGTTAAAGAAATCGATTCTCTAGACGGAATTATGGGGAAAGCTATAGATATGTCTGGAATACAATTTAGGGTTTTAAATGCATCAAAAGGACCTGCTGTAAGAGGTCTAAGAGCCCAGGCTGATA
>CAYXBD010000053.1:0-4798 GCA_964463275.1 uncultured Alphaproteobacteria bacterium
GTTCTGAAAAATCAAAACTAATTGTTATACTTAATGATAATGATATGTCGATTGCCCCACCTGTCGGAGCACTGAGCAATTATCTTTCAAGATTAATTTCATCCGGCACGTATCAATCATTTAAACATCTTGGAGGGAAAATAGTTTCAAAAACATTTCCTGATAGGATTGGTAAAGCTGCAAAAAAAGCTGAGGAGTTTGCTAGAGGAATTGTTACAGGAGGAACACTTTTTGAGGAATTAGGTTTCTTTTATGTTGGTCCAATTGATGGACATAATTTGAAAAGTTTAATTCCTGTCTTAGAAAATGCAAAAAAATATAAGGATGGTCCAATACTAATTCATTGTGTTACAAAAAAAGGTAAGGGATATGAACCTGCCGAGAAATCAGATGATAAATATCACGGGGTAAATAAATTTAATGTTGCAACTGGAGTGCAACAAAAATCAGAATCAAAATCCCCTGCATACACTAAAGTTTATGCAAATAGTTTAATTAGCGAAGCAAAGAAAGATAAAAAAATTGTAGCAATTACCGCTGCTATGCCTGGAGGTACAGGCGTAGATTTATTTCAAAAAGAATTTCCTAGTAGAAGTTTTGATGTAGGAATAGCTGAACAACACGCTGTAACTTTTGCAGCTGGACTTGCTACCGAAGGTTTCAAACCATTTGCCACTATATATTCTACTTTTTTACAAAGAGCTTATGACCAAGTTGTTCATGATGTTGCAATACAAAAACTACCTGTTCGTTTTGCAATGGATAGAGCGGGACAAGTTGGAGCAGATGGAGCAACTCATGCAGGTTCTTTTGATATAGCTTATTTGGGTTGTTTACCTGGTTTTGTTTTAATGGCGCCAGCAGATGAAGCAGAATTAGTACACATGGTTGCAACAGCTGCTCAAATTAATGACCGTCCTTCAGCTTTTAGATATCCAAGAGGTGATGGAATAGGAGTACAAATTCCTTCAGAAGGTGTACCGTTAGAAATAGGTAAGGGAAGAATAGTGAAAGAAGGAAATAGAATTGCAATTTTATCTTATGGCGCAAGACTTTATGAATGTATTAAAGCAGCTGACATACTAAGTGCAAAAGGATTATCAACAACTGTAGCAGATGCAAGATTTTGCAAACCACTTGATACAAAATTAATAAAACGATTAGCTCTAGAACATGAAACTTTAATAACAGTTGAGGAAGGATCTATTGGAGGTTTCGCTTCTCATGTAACCAAGTTTTTAAGTGAAGAAACTTTATTGGATAGTGGTCTAAAATTTAGATCTTTATTTTTTCCAGATATATTCCTATCCCACGGTAAACCTGATGAGCAATATGAAGAGGCAAATCTTTTATCAACAGATATTGCATATTGCGCTTTACAAACTCTAGGAAGTAATTATTCAAAAAAAGAAATTGATTTAGATTTAGCTTAATATTTTAAGATTGAAAAACTTTATTTCTTAAAAAATGGTCAGCTAAAACGCAAGCTAACATAGCTTCACCAATTGGCACAGCTCTAATGCCAACACATGGGTCATGTCTGCCACCTACTGAAACAGAAGTTTTTTTTAATTTCTTAGTTATTGTTGTTTTTGATTTTAAAATAGAACTCGTTGGTTTTACAACAAATCTTGCGATTATATTTTGTCCTGATGAAATTCCACCTAAAATACCACCTGCATGATTAGATTTAAATTTAACTTTTCCTTTTTCTAAAGTCATTTCATCTGAACTTTCTTCACCTGGAATAAAAGCAGACGCAAAACCACTTCCAATTTCTACC
The DNA here is from genome assembly GCA_964463275.1 of uncultured Alphaproteobacteria bacterium. Taxonomy (GTDB): domain Bacteria; phylum Pseudomonadota; class Alphaproteobacteria; genus CAYOOR01. Next base: position 1,784 of record CAYXBD010000053.1, read on the forward strand.
CCTTTGACAGCATTAATACTCATTAAAGCTTTTGCAATATCAGCATCCAACCTATCATAGACAGGTTCTCCAAGTCCTACCGGTATACCAACAGCTTCTAATTCAATAATTGCACCAACCGAAGAACCGTTTTTTCTAATTTGCATCAAATAGTTTTCCCAAATTTTTAACATGTGTTTGTCCGGGCACCACAAAGGATTTTTTTTTACAAAATTCCAATTCCAGTTATCTCTATTAATGTGCAATGAACCAATTTGAATCAAGGCACCACGTATCAAAAAATTCTTCCCAAGCTCTGCAGATAAAATTTTTCTTGCTATAGCACCTGCGACAACTCTCATTGCAGTTTCTCTAGCTGATGATCTTCCACCACCACGGTAATCTCTAATTCCATACTTTTTTTCATAGGTATAATCCGCATGCCCCGGTCTAAATTTATTCTTTATTTTTTCATAATCTTTTGATTTTTGATTTTCGTTATAAATAATAAAGGATAGCGGTGCTCCAGTTGTATAATTATTAAAAATCCCAGATAAAATTTTAACTTTATCACTTTCTTTTCTCTGTGTTACAAACTTACTACTACCAGGTCTTCTTTGATTTAAATAAAATTGAATTTCTTTTTCTTTTATAAGAATTTTTGAAGGAACACCGTCTAGAGTACAACCAATAGCTGGGCCATGACTTTCTCCCCATGTACTAAATTTAAATATTTTACCAAAACTATTTCCGGGCATTTTTATTTTTCTTCAAAAATATCAGGGGAATCTGTATCTTTCATTCCAATTATATTATAACCTGAATCTACATGATGAACTTCTCCAGTTACACCTGAAGAAAGATCGCTTAAAAGATATATCGCTGAACCAGATATATCATCTACAGTAATATTTCTTTTTAATGGAGAATTATTTTTGTTCCATTTTAAAATATAGTTAAAATCTCCAATTGCTGAAGCTGCAAGTGTTTTAATTGGACCAGGCGATAATGCATTTACTCTAATTTTTTTTTTACCTAGGTCTTTTGCTAAATATTTTATACTTGCTTCTAATGCAGATTTCGCAATACCCATTACGTTATAATGTGGCATAAATTTTTCAGAACCAAAATATGATAATGTTAACAACGCCCCACCGTTAGACATTATTTTTTGTGCTTCTCTAGCAATAGCTGTAAACGAATAGCAAGAAACATCCATTGTTTTTTTAAAATTATCTTTTGATGTATTTAAATATTTTCCTTTTAATTCTTCTCTGTTAGAAAATGCTATTGCATGAACTACAAAATCAATAGTTTTCCATTTTTTTTTGATTTCTTTAAAAGTTTTTAAAATATCATTCTCATTTTCTACATTACATTCTAAAATAATAGACGATTTAATTTCATTTGCTAATGGAGTAACTCTTTTTTTTAATGCCTCTCCTTGATATGTTAACGCAACCTCAGCCCCTGAATTAAATAAGGTTTTTGCTATTGCCCATGCAATAGATCTTTCATTAGCAACACCCATTACCAATCCTTTTTTATTTTTCATTAAAGAAGAGTCAAACATTTTTTTTTTATTATAAATAATAAATAATAATTTTATTATTTTATTTAAGTTTATTTTTTTTTATGCAGCTTTTTCTAATTTTAATTTTTTCCAAACAAATTTAAGTGCATTTATAAGATCATCAATCATTTTGTCAGTATGTAATGGAGAAGGAGTAATTCGCAATCTTTCTTTACCTCTAGGCACAGTTGGGTAATTAATTGGTTGCAAATAAACCTTATGCTTTTCTAATAATTCATCAGCAGCTTTTTTACATAATTTACTATCACCAATAATTATTGGAATTATGTGACTTTTAGTTTTCAAAAAGGGGATATTTGCCGCAAGTAGTTTCTCTTTAATTAATAAACATTTTTCTTTTAATTTATTTCTTAATTGTTGATTGTCTTTTACATATCTTATGCTTGCAATGGCTCCAGCAGCAATTGCTGGTGGAATAGATGTTGTAAATATAAAACCTGGTGAATAACTCCTTACAAAATCAACAATATTTTTACTGGAAGATATATATCCTCCTAACAAGCCAAAGGCTTTTGCTAAAGTACCATTAATAATGTCTATGTCTTGCATTACTTTTTGTTCATCAGCCACGCCACCACCATTAGGTCCGTAAAGGCCAACACCATGGACTTCATCAAGATATGTTAAAGCATTATACTTTTCTGCAAGTTTTATAAATGATTTAATAGGAGTAAAATCCCCATCCATTGAATACACAGATTCAAATACAATTATTTTTGGTCTATCAATGTTTACTGTTTTTAAGAGCGACTCAAGATGTTTGATGTCATTATGTTTAAAAATAAATTTTTCAGCTTTACTATTTCTAATACCATTTATTATTGAAGCATGATTTCTTTCATCAGAAAATATTACGCAATCTTTTAATTTAGAACCAATAATACTTAATGATGTATCATTTGCAACGTAACCTGAAGTAAAAAGCAAAGAAGATTCTTTTTGATGAATCTGTGAAATTTCATTCTCCAAAGCAATATGGTAATAATTTGTTCCTGAAATATTTCTGGTTCCTCCTGAACCTGCCCCAACTTCTTTCATCGTTCTTTCAATTGCTTCAAAAACAAAAGGATGTTGACCCATGCCCAAATAATCATTGCTACACCACACAACAACATTTTCTTTCTTAATTAAGTCATCAAATTTAGCATTTGGAAATGAACCAGCTACTCTGGATATATCTCTAAAAATTCTATATTCACCACTTTTTTTTAAATTATTTATAGAATTTGAAAAGAATTTTTTATAGTCCATTATAATTAAAAGAATATATAATTATTAAAAACCATTAATAATAACATAACTTTAATACACGACAATGATTTTAATTATAGGAGGCGGAATTATAGGTTTGTCAATAGCTTGGCGTCTGACAGATATTGGAAAAAAAGTTATAATTGTTGAAAAAAATAATTTAGCAAAAGAAGCAAGTTGGGCTGCAGCAG
>CAYXBD010000054.1:0-4660 GCA_964463275.1 uncultured Alphaproteobacteria bacterium
GTCGTTAGATTGTCTGAAAATTTCCTCTTCTTCGTCTTTTGGGTTAACCCCCTTGGCTGGTAATACCTCATTAGGTGCTGGCAAATAATCTACGACTGCATCAAGCAATGGTTGAACACCTTTATTTTTAAAAGCACTGCCGCACAATACTGGAACGAAACTAAAAGCAACAGTTCCTTTTCTTATACACTTTTTTATTTCGTCTTCTGTAGGAATTTCTCCATTAAGATATTTCTCCATAATTTCATTATCTTGCTCAACAATTAATTCTATTAATTCATTACGTGCTTTTTCAGATTTTTCTTTAAATTCTTCAGGTATATCTGCTATTTCAAACTCGGCCCCTAGTTTTTCTTCTTTCCAAGTAATAGCTTTATTTTTAACTAAATCTATAACTCCTTTGAAATTTTCTTCTGAGCCTATTGGTAATTGTGTTACTGCTGGTTTTACATTTAGTCTATCTTTAAACATTTCAATGCACTTATCAAAATCTGCGCCCATACGGTCCATTTTATTTACGAAACAAAGTCTTGGTACTTTATATCTATCAGCTTGGCGCCAGACTGTTTCTGATTGCGGTTCTACCCCTGCAACACCATCGAAACAGCAAACTGCTCCATCTAAAACTTTAAGTGATCTTTCAACTTCAATAGTAAAATCTACATGTCCAGGTGTATCGATAATATTAATTCTATGATCATTCCAGTAACAAGTAGTTGCTGCTGAAGTAATAGTTATACCTCTTTCTTGTTCTTGTTCCATCCAGTCCATAGTTGCATTTCCATCATGAACTTCTCCAATTTTATGCGACTTTCCTGTGTAATATAAAATTCTTTCCGTAGTTGTAGTTTTTCCCGCATCAATGTGGGCACAAATACCAATGTTTCTATATTTATTTATCTCTGTTGTTCTAGCCATATAAGTTAAATTCTTACCATCTAAAATGAGCAAAAGCTTTATTAGCATCTGCCATTTTATGGGTATCCTCTCTCTTTTTTACAGCTCCTCCTTTGTTTTCATGAGCATCTAAAAATTCTTGATATAATTTCATTTTCATATTCTTTCCACCTCTTTTTCTTGCAGCATCTATAATCCATCTAATTGCTAAAGCTTGTGATCTATCAACTTTAACTTCCATTGGTACTTGATATGTTGCTCCTCCAACTCTTCTAGATCTGACTTCAACTCTTGGTTTAACATTGTTTAAAACATCGTGAAAAAACTTAATCGCATCCATTTTTTTTTCTTTTGAAATTTTGTCTAAAATAGTATAAATAATTTTTTCTGCTCTAGTTTTTTTTCCATCAAGCATTATAACATTTACAAATTTAGAAATAATTCTGTCTTTATACCGCGCGTCAAGTTCAATTTCTCTTTTATTTATTTTCTTTCTTCTTGACATAATGTTATTTTGATTAAATTATTTAGGTTTCTTAGTGCCGTAGAGAGATCTTCTCTGTTTTCTATCCCCAACTCCTTCTGTATCTGCATTTCCTCTTAAAATATGATATCTAACACCTGGTAAATCCTTAACTCTACCGCCTCTTATCATTACAACTGAATGCTCTTGTAAATTGTGACCTTCGCCAGGGATGTAACTAGTAACCTCAAAACCGTTAGTTAGTTTTACTCTTGCTACTTTTCTTAAAGCCGAATTAGGTTTTTTTGGTGTTGTAGTATAAACCCTAGTGCAAACACCTTTTTTTTGCGGAGAACTCTTCAAAGCGGGCACTTTATTCCTTGAAATTGTCTTTTTTCTCCCTTTTCTAACTAATTGGCTTATAGTTGGCATTTTAATACATATTCCATAAATAAATAATTAATAAATACTGTGCTGAGATAATATGTATTTAACATATGTAATCAACTAAAAAAGACAAGAAAATTAATTAATTCTATCTTGCGCTTTTCTCTTTAATTTTTGATTTTTTCGCAGATTTTTTCTCAACTAGAGCTAAAATTTCTTTATCTTTTTCAATTGCGACTTTTTTGTATTGCCTTACTTTGCTACCAGTACCAGCTGGTATCAATCTTCCAACAATAACATTTTCTTTTAAACCTTTTAATTTATCGCTTTTATTATTAACAGAAGCATCTGTTAGTACTCTAGTTGTTTCCTGAAAAGAAGCCGCAGAAATAAAAGATTTTGTTTGCAATGCTGCTTTAGTAATACCTTGTAATAGAACTTTTCCTATTGCCTGTTTTTTTCCATCTTTTTTTAGTTTTTTATTAGTCTCATTAAATACATCGTTAAAAATTGTTTCTCCAGGAATAAAAGTTGAATCACCACTTTCTAAAATGCTGACTTTTTTTAACATTTGCCTTAAAATCACCTCAATGTGTTTATCATTTAATTGCACACCTTGTAATCTATATACATCTTGTATTTCGTTTATCATAAAATTTGCAAATGCAACATTTCCTAAAACTTCTAAAATGTCATGAGGTGTTGGCTGTCCATCTACAATTAGATCACCCTTATTTATTAAATCTCCTTCATTTACATTTACATGCTTACCCTTTGGAACAAAATGTATTTTTTCTGGTTGTTTTTTATCAGTTGGTTCAATAATAATTGCCCTTTTTGCTTTATAATCTTTACCCCATTTTACAACACCATCAATAGCGCATAAAATACCATGATCTTTTGGTTTACGTGCCTCAAATAAATCAGCAACTCTTGGTAGGCCACCTGTAATATCTTTTGACTTAGATGTTTCTCTTGGGATCCTAGCTATAACAGTGCCAGCTGTTATTTTTGTTCCTTTAGATACACTTAAAACTGCTTCTATAGGAAGAAAATATTTAGCTTCTTTATTTTTTGTAGTTTTAATTGTTTTTCCTTTTTCATCTACTAATTTAATTTGGGGTTTTAGATCTTTACATTTTGGATTTAATTTCCAATCAATAATTGCTCTATGTGAAATACCAGTTGATGCATCAACAGTTTCTCTTGATGAAAAACCATCAATAACATCTTCGTATTCTACTATTCCATTTTTTTCTGAAATAATTGGTATTGTATATGGGTCCCATGAAGCAATTAAATCTTCTGGTTTCACTTTTTCTCCATCACCAATAAATAATTTTGCACCATATGGAATATGATTAAATGATTTCTCTTTTTTTGTATTAAGATCTAAAAAAAGTACCTTACAATTTCTACTCATTACTATTAATTGCCCTTCGCTATTCTTAACAGTAGAATTGTTTTGTATTTTAATTTTTGCATTATAATTCGAAACAATGCTTGATTGAACGGTCGCTTGTGTTGCTGCCCCACCTATGTGAAAAGTTCTCATTGTTAATTGTGTTCCAGGTTCACCAATTGATTGAGCAGCTTGTATACCAACAGCCTCGCCCATATTAACTATAATTCCTCTAGCTAAATCTCTTCCATAACACTTTTGACATATTCCATCTATTGTTTCACAAAATAAAGGAGATCTTACCTTGACAGTCTCAATATTAGAATCATAAATTTGTTTTATAGAATTCTCATCAAGAACGTCTCCTTTAGACAAAATCTTCTTCTTACTACTTTTCTCGATTGAATGTAAATCTTCTGCTAGAGTTCTACCAAGTATTCGTTCACCAAGTGAAGCTATTACAGAACCATTTCTAATTACAGCTGAAACTTCAATATGGTTTTGAGTTTTACAATCTTCTTCTACTACTACAACATCTTGCGAGGAGTCAACGAGACGTCTAGTTAAATAACCTGAGTTTGCAGTTTTTAATGCTGTGTCTGCCAAACCTTTTCTTGCACCATGTGTTGAATTAAAATATTCAAGAACTGTGAGCCCTTCTTTAAAATTAGAAGTAATTGGAGTTTCTATAATTTCACCTGTGGGTTTAGCCATTAAACCTCTCATTCCTGCCAATTGTTTTAACTGTGCTGAAGAACCTCTTGCCCCTGAGTCAGACATCATAAATACAGAATTAATTTTATTTGTGTTTCTTGTTTTTTCAATTTCATTAGTCATTGCCGATGCAACCGAATCTGTACATTGAGACCAAGTATCAATCGTTTTATTGTATTTCTCTTTTTTTGTAATAATTCCATTTAAATATTGTTGATCATAATTTTTTATATCTTTTTTAGCTTCATTTACTAACTGATCTTTTTCATTTGGAATAATAAGATCATCTTTACCAAAAGAAATACCAGCTCTACATGCGTGCTCAAAACCTATAACCATTATTTTATCGCAAAATTTAACGGTTTCTGTTTGACCACAATGTCTATAAATTGCGTCTATAACGTTGCTTACTTCTTTTTTTGTTAAAATCTTATTTATCAAACTTAAATGTATTTTTGGATGCTTAGGTAAAATTTCATAAATCAACATCCTTCCAGCTGTTGTGTCAGCTATGGCACTTTCTTCTTTATTTTCTTCGTTTATAAAATTATATCTACATTTAATTTTAGAATGTAATGTTATTTTTTTTGCTAACAAAGCATGTTCTATTTCTGCAATATTAGTAAATGCCATGCCTGCGCCTGCATCTTCTTCAAACATCAGACTCAGATAATAAATTCCTAAAACCATATCTTGGGTAGGAACAATTATTGGTTTTCCACTAGACGGGCTTAAAATATTATTGGTAGACATAATTAAAACTCGAGCTTCTAGTTGTGCTTCTAATGATAGTGGAA